>CAYZKI010000051.1:0-12583 GCA_964478745.1 uncultured Bacteriovoracaceae bacterium | reverse complement strand
GGCTCGCGTCGAGCACCTCGAAGTGGTGAGCATGCTCGTGGAAGGCAAGGCCCACGAGCTCGTCTTCGGTCACCTCCATGTCGCGCAGTAGCTCGATGTCGAAGCAGATCTCACCCCCACGATTGCCCATGCCGCTTTTCGCGGGCGCCCGGGCGCCGTCGACGAGGCATTCGGTGATCGCCGGATCCGAGCACGCCGAGGGAGAGGCGCGATTGCCGCCGACGAAGCATTCGCTGGTCTTGAGCTTCGAGTCGACCACCTTATACGGAGAGGACAGATCCGCAATGAGTCCGCTACGGACGATCGTCCGAAAAACCTCGCGCACCGTGGGGTCGAGATCATTCGGATCCGCGAGCGCGGCGATGATCTTCAGCCGCTCGGGCATGCGCTGGAGCTCGCGGATGATCTGAGCCTTCCGCATCGAATGCGGGCTCCCGCCGCCATCGCTCACCCCCCCGCGCCGCTGCGCCCAGGAGTCTGCTGTCGAGGTGAGGACGAGCATGATTCCAATAACCGACCCAAATACTTTCATATTGAATTCCTCCTATCGTGGAATGACTTAGTGCGGCAACCTATTAGTTGAACGATGTAATCGGATCTAGATCAATTTACTGAGATAGTAAGATTCAATTTCAGTAAAACTGCATTAATAGCGATAAGCTTTGGATATGTCGGCGTTCGATTACGAGGATTACAAGGCGTATGTCCGCGCTCAGGCCGGAGGAAAGGGCCAGAGGCGCGGAATCAAACTCGCGCTCGCACGGGCTCTGCGTTGTCAGCCCACCTATATCTCGCAGGTTTTGAACGGCGCCGCGCATCTGAGCCTGGAGCAGGCGGAGACTCTCGCGGGATTCTTCGAGCAGACGGACGAGGAAAAGCAGTTCTTCCTGTTGATGGTCCTCCGGGATCGCGCGGGCACCTCTTCGCTGCGCGCCTACTTTCAGAAGCAGCTCGACGCCGTTCAGGCTCAGCGGCTCCTGGTCACTCAGAGGCTGGGAAAGCACGAGCACCTCTCGGAAGAGCAGAAATCCCGCTATTATAGCTCGTGGCTTTACGCGGCGGTGCACATCGCGCTGACCATCCCCTCACTGCGTACCCCTGAGGCGCTCTCAGGCTATTTCCGTATCTCTCGGAAGAAGATCAGCGAAGTTCTCGCGTTTCTCGAGCAGGCGGGCCTGGCCAGGCGCGCCGGCGAGGCCTATGAGGTCGGAGCCCGGATCGTGAGACTTGGCAACGACTCGCACCAGATCATCAAGCATCACTCCCATTGGCGAAACCAGGCAATCGAAGCGCTCGAGCGGGAAGAGATCACCGATCTGCACTACTCGGGGGTGGTGAGTCTTTCACGCATGGACGCCTTGAGGATCAAGGACCTGCTCCTCGAGCAGCTCCGCGGCCATCTGAAGACGATCCGTGATTCGTCGCCCGAAGAAGAGCTCTACTGCTATCTCGTGGACTTCTTCTCGTTGAAACGATGACCCAGCTTCGACTGACCAGGAGACCGACAGGAGTGTCGATACCGTTGACACCTGTTCCCCGCGTAGCCTGAGGCTCCTTCGGGAGACGCTGAAAACCGCTGAGAAGTCCGTCACTTCGGGGCATGTGTCCCGCGGCACCCCTCTTGCTCTGTAGCACCCCAGAGAGACCAGGGAGCGAGAGGCGAATGCACACGCGGAAAACAGTAGTAGTGGCAACAGTGATCCTCACGACGTTCATCGCCAGCAGCGCGCCGGCCGGCGTCCTGAACGGCCCGGGCAGCAAGGACGAAGCCTCCTGCCCGTCCTGTGCCCAGAACGAGATCCTTCCAAAGGAATTCGATTACCTCATGCGCACGCTGGGCGATCGTCCCAGCCAGCGCTCGCAGCAGACCGCGGGCACCCCTCGCCTGACGGCGCCGTTGAAGGAAGCCCTTCGCCTGAATACCGCGATCTCCGGGATGAAGAACGTCGAGTGGATCGAGTTCAAGGCGTTCACCGACGACTCGGGAAACCTGACCGCGATGACCAGCGAGTCGAAGGACGTCGGAGAGAGGCCGAAGGCGAACCAGCGCCTGACCTTCGCCACCATGCAGAAGAACAAGTTCTACCCCTTGTACAAGAAGGCCCACTGGTCGGGCCCCAAGGATACCGTCGTGATGGCCCTGTCGGACGACTTCAGCACCGCGACGGGCGGGCTGATCCAGATCCGCTGCCTGAAGGACTATTGGATGGACGACGGAACTCCCGAGCAGTGGAATCAGAAGTGGCCGGGCATGTATCTGCGGATCATGAACATCGGCGGCAAGTGGAAGATGTTCGCGGTCGACTCGTACATGCAGCCGACCCAGGAAGTGGTCCGGATGGCCGCTCAGTCGAACAAGAAGGAAACCGGCATCGAATACCTCGAGCTGTTCAGCACGCCGGGCCCCGGCGTCGCCTTCGCCAGCCTGCGCTGACGGGCCCGCGATCGTTCAGCGGCTGAGCCGGATCACGATCAGATCGGCGCCTTCCGCGGCGCCGCCCGCCAGGATCTTCTGGTCGTGGCTCTGGATCACGCAGACTTTCGGATTCTTCTCCTCGCAGAAATACACGGAGCCCTGGAGGCGATACTCCTTGCCCGGCTGGAGCGCCGGAAGCGTGGCGGTCGCCGTCTTGAGATCCATCGGCCTGAGCTGCGCGACGACCTTCCGGCCGCGCAGGAGCTTCAACCTCGTCGGCGCGGTCTCGTTCACCTTCCAGCCCGGCTCGAGCTCGAGCTTGAGCCTCCACGGCTTTCCGGACACGAGCTCCACGTCGGCCGCGGGCTTGAGGTTGGGAAGCCGCGGCTGCTTCGCGAGCGCCTGCTCGATGGCGAGCACCGCCGCGCAAAGCGCGACGATCGCCGAAACGAAGCCCAGGCTGAATCCCGTCGCCCGCCTCAACGCCCGGATCACGATCACTTACCGACGGGCGAGAACTTGAACGGATACGTGACCTGCACCACGCCCGCGCCGCGAGGGAGCGGGAACTGGATGCTCTTGATCACGCCGAGGATGCACCCCTCGGTGTTCCTGTTGTTCAGGGTGGTCGACTCGATGCCCGCCTGGGTGACTCGCCCGTTCGAGGCGATTACGAAGGAGGTGCTCACGCGTCCGGCGCCCGGAGGGCTCTCCGCGTTGATTTCCTTCTCGTAGCACAGGCGGAAGCGGTCGCGCTGGGCCAGGATGGCCGCCTCGATCGCGTCCGCGTCGATCGTGCCCATGACGACGGTCTCCTCGGGCCCCCCCTGACGGAGCACCACTCGAGCGGCGCCGCCGACGATCCCGTTGCCGGTGCCCGCCGCGCCCATCCCCGTCCCGACTTTCCCGCCCCCGCGGCCTTGCTTGCCAAGACCGCCCAGAGAAGCGGCATCGCCGCCCCCGCCGCTTCCCGCGCCGGAGAGCGCGAGCCCGCCTTCGCCCTGCGTGTTGAAGCCGCCGAAGCCCTTGAGCTTCGAGCCGCCCTTGCCGAGCTGCGCGGCGCTGTTGCCGAGGAGATCCTGCACCTTGCCGCCCATCTCCTTGAGCAGGTCGAGGTTGCCCTCGTCGGGTACCTGGCTGTTGCCGGCGCCGCGTCCCTGGCCGCCTTGCGGCGACGGGCGGAACGCCTGCGTCTGCTTCGTGTCGGATTTCGGCGCGTTCTTCGTTCCGCGCGCGCCTTCGGGGCCTTTCGCCCTGGCGCCTTCGCCTTCCTTGGCCTGGTTCTGGGCGCGGTTGCTTCCCGCCTTGGTCGCCGTCGTGGCCTTCGGAGCCTGAGCGGGCTTCGGCGCCACGACCATCTCCTTCGGTACCGGCTTGGGCGGCGTGTTCTTCGGCTGCACCTCGAGCTTCACCGTCTTCTGCGGCTGCGGCTCGGGCGGCTTCTTCACCGGCGGAGGCGCAGGCGTCTTTTCCTTCGGGGCCTCCGCCTTCTGCTTGGGAACCGGAGGAGGAGGCGGCGGCGCGAACTTCTCGGGCTGATAGAGAATGGTCGCGATGCGCTCCGGAACTTCCTCGGCCTCGAGGCTCTGGTCGACCGGAAGGCGCATGAGCGCCGCGATCGTCAGGGCCGTCAGGACCATCGACGCGCCCATGATCTTGTAGAAGAGCGGATCGCGCTCGAACATGCGGCTGCGCCGCAGCCGCGGGGGCGCCGCGGTGAAGCTCAGGTAGAAGTCGAGCTCGCCGAGGGTCACCTTGGCGAAGTCGCCCTTCGCGAGCGGGATCTGCTTGCCCGCGTCCGCGAGCGAGCGAAGCTCGCCGCCGCGCTGGATGACGCCCTTCATGGCGCCCTCCACGTTGAGCGACGCAGCCTCGCCTTTGAGGTTCACGAACGGGAAACGGCGCGACTTGAGGCCCGTCGGGATGCCGAAGTCGGCCTCGCGCGACTCTCCGATGGTCACGTCCTTGCGCCGGACGAAGTGCTCGACGTCGAGCACGGTGCCCCGCCAGGAAAGAACCACCTGCAGCGCGAGCTGCTGGCTCGGGCGGTAGTCGAAGATGTCCTCGATCTGGTGCTCGTCCTCGAGGAGAAGCGCGCCCAGGTCCTCGTTCGGGTTCATGAACAGCTTGCGGCCCGCGGCGTCGCGGGTCTTCGTGTCCGAGCCCAACCGGTCGAGCTCCTCGATGCCGAACTTCAGCGCATGGCGCCCGATCGTGATCTCCTCGCCGCCGGAGAGCTTCTTCGTGACGATCTTCTGGCCGCCCACGAAAACGCCCGTGTCGCTGGCGAGGTCGAAGATCGTGACCGTCCCGTCGGCCGCGATCTCGAGGACGGCGTGGATCGGCGAGACGCCGTCGCCGGTGAGCCGCACGTCGGCCGAGATCACCGAGCCGACGACGACGCGCGACTTGTGCACGCGGTAGGTCTTGCCCTTGGCCGCTAGCGTGATAACCCGCTTCGGAAGTGCCGGGGCGGCGGTGCCGCCCAGGGGATTCGTGATCGTCTCGTTGGTATTACTCATGGCCCAATCTCCTATTTGCTCAGGACTACGTCCCTGAGCATCTCCCGGTGGAAGTTCTTGCGGCGCTTCACCAGGGAATCGAACTTCTCTTCCTTACGGTGCTGGAAATAGAACTCGCCCGGGTTGCGCATCTGCCCCTCGAGCTGCAGGCCCTCGAAGTCGAGCTCGGTCTTCTCGGGGTAGACGGTCTTCGGCGCGGGCGCGGACGACGGCTTGGCGGCGGCCTTGGCCCTGGCCTTCGCCGGGGCCGCGTGCGCCTGCGTGGACCACGCGAGCCCGGCCGCGAAGGCCACTCCGCCGATCACGCTCAGCACGATCACGAAGACGATCACTCTCACGAAGGTCCCGTTCATTTCTGCCCTTTCCCCGCCGCGCAGACTTCCCTCAGCCTGGCGACCGATTCCTGCTCGAAGCCGGAGATGCCCTTCGGGGCGTCGTCGAGGATCGAGAGGCACTTGGCTCCGCCGTCGGCCCGCGCCGCCTGGTGGAAAACGGCGACGAAGCGCGACTTCGGCGCGCCGCCCTCGACCGCTCGCGCGAACGCCGCGTCGGCTGCGCCCGCATTGCCCGTGCCGATCAGCGCGACGGCCAGGCCGTCTTCCGCGTCGACGTTGGTGCTCTTGGCGAGCACCTGCTCCCAGAGCGGCTTGGCTTTCGAGAACAGTCGGTAGTAGTTCAGCAGCGAGGCCCGGTTCATCTTCGCCGGAAGGAAGAACGAATCCTGCGCGAGCGCGCTCGACAGAAGCTCGGCTCCCTCGGCGGCCGTGAGCCAGTTGTCCTCGCCTTCGCCCGAGAGCAGGACCACCGCGCGGTTGTTCAGGGCGGCGGGGTTCTTCGAGCTCAGCGAGAGCGAGCGCTCGTAGGCGAGCTTCGCGAGCAGCGGCTTGCCCTGGCCCCAGAGCAGGTTGCCGTAGTCGACCCAGGCCTGAGCGTCCTGGGTGCTCTTGAACAGGCGCTCCCTCGTCTTCTCGACCGCCTGCGCGGCGCCGTCCGACCCCCCGTCGGCCGGCACGCCGGCGAGGCGGAACTTCCCGCGCGAGCCCTGCGCCCGCGGCATCTGGCGCGCGTCGGCCAGGCGGTCCGCGAGCCGCGGCACGGCAGGGCTCAGCGCCTCCGCCGCGAGGGCCTTCGAGTAGGCGTCCTTCCACGTCGCGATCGCCTTCTGGCGGAGCGGGCCGCTGATCGCGGCCAGGCTCTTCTTGAAGTCGGCGGTCTTCTTCTCGTCCGCGCCCGCCGGGGGCGCGATCTGGTCGATGTCCTCGGCGAAGTTGAACGCCCATTGGCCGAGGCGGTCGAGCGCCGCGATCGCCCACGGCCCGCCCGCGTCCACCACGGACGTATAGGCGCGGCTCAGGGGCTCGAGGAACTTGAGCCGCTGCGAGATTCCCGCCTTGAGGTTCGCTTCAGGGAGCCTGAGCGGATCGAAGCGGCCGGATTTCTCCATCTCCTCGGCCAGGAGGAATCGCGCGTAACCCACGTAAGGGGAAGCGACGCCCTTCTTCCTGGGCGCGCCGATCTTCTCCCAGAGCGCCTTGGCGTTCGCGTGGTCGCGGTTGCTCTGATACAGGTCGGCCAGCTTCAGGCCGCACTCCGATTCGAGCTCCTTGAACGCGCTCATGCACGACCGATAGAGCTTGGCCGCGTCTCCGTCGCGGCCGGTGGCCACGTACGAGGCGGCAAGCGCCATCGTGACCCGCGCGCGGTTCGGGGACTTCGGGAACTGCGTCAGGTACGCGGCCCAGCTGCGCTGCGCGGAGTTCGCGTCACCCGCTCCCTCGAAGATGCGGGCCGCCGTCTCGATCGAGTCCATGTCGCCCGTCTCGCGCCCGAGGCGCTCGAAGAGCCCCGCCGACAGGTCGAAACGGCCGCGGATGAGAAAGTGGGTCGCCGCCGCGCGCAGGGAGTCCGCGGCCTTGGGAGTTTTCGGAAAGCGCTTCAGCCACGCGTCCGCCACGCGGACCGCCGACTCGGCGTCGCCTTCCTTGATGTAGGCGCCCATGGCGTTGGCGTAGGCTTTCTCGGCGAGCTCGCGCTCCTTCGTTTCAGCCGCGAGCGTCTCGTACCCCTTCGCCGCCGACTTGAAGTCCTTGTCCTTCTCGCTCCGGGCGATCGCGCCGATCTTGAGCTGGGTTTCCTGCTCCTGGATGTACGCTGCGAGCTTTCCGCCCGACTCCTGGTCTGCAGCGAGGAGCGCCTTGTTCTCGCGGATCTCCTCGATGGCGTCCTTCAGGTCGCCGACCCCCTCGGTTCCCCGGTCGGCCTCGAGCTGGATCCAGAGGCGCGCGGCCGTCACGGCCTGCGGGCTCTTCGCCGAGCGTTTGAGGATTTTCTGGATGCGGCTGATCGAATCCGAGCGCGTCTTCTTGTAGCCGGCCAGGACCTGGGCGGCGCGGAGCGCGGCCTCGCGCCCTTCGTTGGTATCGCCGAGGGCGTCCTGCAGCTGGTCGGCGGCGTCGACGAATTCGAGCTCCATGGCCGAGGGCTGCACGGCGCTCTTGTCGGCCTGGCCCTGGGCTTTGATCGCCTCGGCGAGGCTCGCCGTCCAGAGCGCGCCCGCCTCCTTGGCGTAACGCTTGTCGCGCGAGTCGACGACCTGGCGGTAAAGGGCCGAAGCCTCCTTCGACTTCCCGAGATCGCGCTTCACCTCGGCGAGGTACATGCGGACTTCCGGGGTCTCGTTCCGGGGGTCATCCTTGGCCAGGAAGGCTCCGAGATACGACTCGTAGTAGATCTCGGCGATGCCGAGCGCGCCTTTGTCTTTCTCCTTGCGGAACTTCTCGTGATGCTCCGTAGCCGTGCGGCGGATCATCGCGCGCAGGTTCTGCGCGGCGAGCTGGGTTTCGGTGTCGCCGCCCTTCGGGATCTTCACGCCGTCGAGGCGCTTGATCGCCTCGCGATGCCGGTTGCGGCGAAGGTCGAGGTCGACGAGCTTCACGAGCACGCGGAACGCGACTTCCGAGTCCGGGTTCGTCCTCAGAAGCGACTCGTAGACCTGCGTCGCCTTCGCGGGCTCGACGTTGCGTTCGTACTGCTTGCCGAGGCGCTCGAGCACCTTCGGGTAGAACTGCTTGTCGCCTGCGACGCTCTGGAAGTACGAGATCGCCTCTTCCACCTTCCCGGTCTCGGTCATGAAGACCGCGAGGTCGCGCAGGCCCTCGTCGCGCAGGCCGACGAACTTCTCGCCGCTGCGTCCCGACTCGGTGATGGTGTCCTTCATGGTCTGGACGGCGCGGTCGAACTGGCGGGTGCGGTAGTAGGCCCAGGCGAGCTTATGAAGGATGCGGGGCCGGATCTCCGGCGTCGCCTTCTTCAGAGCCGCCTCGTAGTATCCCTGCGACTTGCGGTAGTCGCCCTTGATGAACGAGGCATCGGCCATCTCGCGGTACGCTTCCCCCGCGAAAACGCTTCCGGGGTACTTCGAAACGAGCTGCTCGTAGTACTTCATGCTCTCGTTGCGATTGCCGAGCTCGCCGTGGTTGAAGCCCAGGAAGAAGTAGACCTGATCCATCTTCTCGTACGGGATCTTGAGCTTGAGGATCTCGTTGCATGCCTGGATGGCCTTGCTCAGGAAGGGCTTCGAGTACGAGTGGTCGGTGAAGCGGTCTTCCTTGCCCTGGTTCAGGCGCTTTTCGTGGACCTTGCCCTCGAGGAGATAAGCGGCGCGATAGCCCTCGACGTAGAGCTCGGCCAGGCGGAAATAGAGGTCCGCGCGGCGGTTGGCTCCGAGCCTGCGGCCGAGAGTGATGCGAAGCTGCGTGATCTCCTGCTCGCGCAGGTTCCGGATCTGGGCCTCTTCCTGGCCCTCGAGGCTCCGAAGCTCGGTTTCCGAGTAGGCCGCGAGAGCGGCCGAGGGGAAGACGGGCCCGAGCATGGCCCCTGCTACTGCGAAGGTGATCAGGGCGAGCCCGCTAGCCTTGTTTTTCAGCATTGCACTCCGACTCCAGTCCGAAGACGTAATCGCCCAGCTCGTCGTTCCAGAACTCGCCATTGAACGACCAGTACAGCTGGTCGTCCCGGCGGGTGGGCGTCACGTTGCCCCAGCCGCGCTCAGCCGCGGACGGGCGCTTGTACACGAGCTTCTCCTTGGCGCGCTTGAGCATCTCGAGCTTGATGAAAGCCATCTTCTCGAAATCGGCGATCAGCGCTCCGTGATAATCGATCATGCTGTTCTTCACGTAGGTCCCGCCGAGCAGGCGGATCGACTTCGTCCTCCACTTGAGGACCTGGTTCAGGAAGCCAGGGAATCCCGCTCCCGGGTCGCCGCTGCCGGACATCGCGGCGAAGCGCGCGATGGCCTGGCTCTCGCCGGCCACCTCCTTCTCGGAGGAGACAAGGCTCTGGAAGTACGGGCCGCGGACGAAGCGGTTCAGCAGCCTGCCCATCTCGGACTTGCCCGACATCGGCCCGCGCACCGTCTGCCGGCCGAGTTCGTAGAAGGCGTTGAGATCGTTCGAGTTCGACTCGACGAAGCGCTTCACCTGCTCGCCGAGCTTCGTGTACTTGCCGTTGAACTCGTTCACCACCTCGTTGGCCTCCGAGTAGAGGCAGAGAGCTAGGAACGACTGAGCGCGCAGCACGTCGACCTCGCTGTTGAAGACGAACGAGAGAGCCGGGCTCTTATAGGTGACGAGCTTGCCCAGGCTGCGGTTGTACTCCTGCTTCGCGAAGGAGTTCCAGGCCTGCTCGAACAGGATGTCCGGCCACACCAGGCTGCGCTTGGAGATCTGGTCGTAAGCGCGATCGGCCTCCTCGAAGCGGTTCAGCTGGTAGAGCGTGCGCGCGCGGCCCGCCAGGCAGCGGGCCTCGAGATCCGAGGCCTCGCGGCGGCGCTTGCGGGCCTGATGCTCGTCGCGGCCCGATCCCGCCACGATGTCGGAGGCGCGGTCAGCGCACTCCGTGAAGTCGTCGAGCGCGGCGTCGGACTTGCCGGAGATGGCGTGAGCCGTGGCGCGAAGCTGGAGCGCGTAGGGGCGCACCGGGCTCCCGCGCGGGATGCTCGATAGGATCGTGACCGCCTTGCCTTCGTCGCCGGCCAGCAGCGTTTCCTTGCCTTGCGCGTAAAGGAACGAGTTGCGGTTCTGGGCGTCGTACTGCTCGAGGCGGGTGTGCTTGAGAAGGTACTGGCGCAGGAGGTCCGGCCCCACGTTCAGGATCAGCTCCTGCGTGCGAGTCAGGACGCGGCGGATCGCGGCGTCGTTTCCGGTCTGCAGCGTGCGGATAAAGAAATACGACGCGGAGTTATGCAGGCCCGCCTGCGAGAGGCCGAGCGTGATCCAGGAATACGCCTCGGCCTGCGAGCGAGAGTCCTCATCTCGGGAACCGCGACCCTCCGGGTCGACCGCGGCGAACGCGTAGCGCGCGGCGCGGAAGTAGCTGCCCGACTGATAGAGCGACTGGGCGTCGCGAAGATACTTGGCTCCGTTCGCGGAATCCGCGGACGCTCCGCCCGAGACGAAGGCGAGCGCCGCGCTTCCCGCAACTAGAGCTTGAGGCCAACGCCTAAGCCGAAGTTGTAATTGGGAAACCACCCCTGTTCTCCTCCCACCACGATCGGCGCCCGATAGAACGCCCCCGTGATATCCATGCGAACCACCAGCGATTCTGAAAGATGGTAGTAATGACCGGTGCTCAGATAGGCCGCGAAATACTGCTCGTCGGCGTACGGACCTTCAGCCGCCTGCGCGTTGGCGCGGATGTCGCGCGCCACGTTGATCGATCCCGCGCCGCCGGCGAAGTACCAGTCGAAGTACAGGATGCGGTTGAAAACGTTGATCTTGGCGTACCACGGCACCCAGTGGAGCTGGGCGCCGAGCTGCGAGCGTACCTCGCGCACCACCGGCAGCGTGGCCGTTGCGCCCTGAAGCGCTTTGAAAACGCTGTTTTCCGAGTTGAAGGTCAGCGTGTAGAAAACCTCGAAGCCCCAGCTCTCGGAAAAGTAGTAGGCGAGCCGCGGATCCACGTTGAGGGAGCTCCGGTAAGGATTCGAGAATCCCGGGCCGACCGTCGCGCTCAGAAGCAGCTTTTTCGCCTTTTGATATCGGCGGTTCTGAAGCACGTAGATCTTCTTTTCCGGATCGAGCCAGCTGAAATTGTACTCATCGTCGTCTGACGGAGCCGGGGAAGGCGTCGCCGCTTCCGCCCAGCTCACCGCCATCAACGCCAGCCAGAGCACTCCGATGCCGACCATCAAAAAATTTCGCAGAGTTTTCATGGTTCTATGGAAAAAGTTTACCTGTCGCATCGGACGACGGGCAAGCTTTTTGGCCGTCTCATGAGCGAAGTCGCTTCGCGAGCGTCAAAGAGTTGTCGGAGATTTGTCCGGACAGATCGAACGGAAGTCGCAATGCGCGCAGACCTTCCCTGGCGCCGGTGCGCCCTTTTCGCCGTCCACGATGCGGGATGCGAGCTCGGCGAGCTCCTGCGCGCGCCGCAAGACGCTCTCGCGCGCGACGGGCACTGACACGCTCTGCACTCCGGCGGGAGAGAGGTTCACGAGCCAGGCCTGGACCGCGTCCGCGGGGATTCCGGGCTCGAGCCGGTGAAGCGCGGCCGCGTACAGCTCGGCCTGGACCCCGTACGAGTCGAGCAGGTCCTCCGCCGTCCGGGCCCTGCGCGTCACCTTGAAGTCGACGACGTGGAACCGGCAGCCGCCGCCGGGAGCGGGTTCCGAGGTCAGGCGGTCCATCGAGCCCACGAGCACTTCGCTTCCGACCGGGATCTCGAACGCGAGCTCCGACCAGCTCTCGGACGCCCCTTCGGGCGCGCGCATGAACCGGGCCCCCTCGCCTTCGGCCCAGGCGATCACCGGCTCGGCCCGGAACGTCTCGGGGCCGACCTCCCGCTCGAGCGCGCGAAGGCCCTCCCAGTCCGAGGTTTCGAGCAAGGCGTGGACGCGGGTACCGAGCTCGCGCGCGTCGATCTGCGCGCCCTGGCCATCGCTCGCCGCCGGGTCGAGGATCCCCAGCTCGGGCTCCGGCTCGTCGACGGGACGAGGGCGGATGAACTTCCACTCGTAGGAGCGCGGGCAGCGCGAAAGCATGGTCCACTCGGTGACGCTGTGGCGCGGGCGCGCGACCTCGAGCTTCCGGTCGCGCTCCTTCCGGCTCAAAGTCCGTTCCGCTGGCCCGGCCGATGCCGACGCCGCTGCCGAAGCCGGAGCCGGTGCCGCGGAAGCCGCCGGAACGAGCGTCGTCACCTCGGGACCGATCTCGAGCCACGAGCGCCAGTGGTCCTGGGCGAGGCTCTTCTCGCGATCGCCGAAATCCCGACTCTGCTTCTCGTCGAGGCGCTCGCAGCCCAGGATGAGCCTTTCGCGCGCGCGCGTGAGCGCCACGTAGAAGACGCGCTTGCTCTCGGCGAGCTCCTTGCGGCGCTCGAGCTCGCGCCAGCGCTCCTCCGAGGGCTCGTTGCGAAGCCGGTCGCCGTCCTCGTCGCGGCCTCCCAGGTAGGCCCCTTCCCTTCGATCCCAGAAAAGCAGCGGCATTTCCCCGGGCCGCGGCTTCTTGCCGAAGTCGACCAGGATGACGTGATCGAACTCGAGGCCCTTTGCGCCGTGAAGCGTGAGCACCTGAAGCGTGCCGCGGTTGCGCGGCGGCGGAACCTCGCGCTCGCGCCGGCTTTCCTCGACCGCGAGCACGAGCTCGGC
>CAYZKI010000050.1:8151-12707 GCA_964478745.1 uncultured Bacteriovoracaceae bacterium | reverse complement strand
GCCCTCCAGAAGGAGGAGCGCGAGCTCGGGCAGGCCAGGCTTCGCGAGCTCGAGAAGACGGTCCAGGAGCTCGAGGCGCGCCGGACCCAGCTGAACGCCAAGGTGAAGGCCCAGGCCGCCGGGATCCGCGGCCTGCTCGCCGGCCTCCAGCGCGCCATCCGGGAGCGCAACGGCACGGAGACGTCCGATGTCGCCACCGCGCGGGACGGCGGCGAGGCGACGCTCAACTCGCGCCGCGAGCATCTCGAGGCGCCGAGGAGGCGCGTGCTCGCGAACCTCGTCGAGCGCGGGCTCAAGGAGATCGTCGCGTACAAGATCGACCTAGCGGACGCCGAGCGCCTGGAAGCGAGGATCCAGGAAGAGCGCCAGCATCTGGCTTACCTGAACCAGGACATGAAGGAGCAGGAGAGCATCCTCGAGCTCAATCGCCAGCTCCAGCTCGAGATCCTCACCAAGAGCCGGGTCGAGCGGGTCAGGCAGCTTGAAGCTTACCGGAGGCTCAAGGCATCGGAAGCGCATCTCGAGCGGCTGCTGCACGAGTTCAACGCGCGCATCGAGCTCGAGAAGATCCAGGAGACCGAGAAGCAGGAAGCCCGGTTCCAGGCGCGGCTGAACTCGGGGCTTTTCGCCAAGCTCAAGGGCACGCTCAAGCTGCCCGCGGAAGGCAAGGTCATCTCCGCCTTCGGCCGCGCGTACGACCCGAAGACCCAGCTTCACATCTTCAAGAAGGGCGTCGACATCGCCGCCGCCGGCGGGGCCGTAGTCAAAGCGGTGTCAGCCGGCAAGGTGGTGTACTCGGGCGAGCTCCCTGAGTACGGCCGCGTCACGATTCTCGATCACGGCGATCACTTCTATTCGCTCTACGCGCAGCTCGGCTCGCTCGCGCGACAGAGCGGTGACGCCGTCACCGCTTCCGATCCCATCGGAACGAGCGACGAGCGCGGCACTCCGGTATATTTCGAGATCCGCTCGCGCAACATTCCGGTCAACCCGTTGCAGTGGATTTCTAACTAGATTACCATTTTCCTTATGCGCAATTTCGCCAAGAAGGCTTCTCTGTTCTGCTTAGTTCTAAGCGTATCCTGGCTCGGGACGACCGTTGGCCAGATCCTCACCCACCAGATCTCGGGTTGGACCGCGATGGCGGCTCCGTCGGCGCCTCCGGGTGGCCAGCAGACCCGTTACGAGAATCTCGAGCTCTTCCAGAAGGTGCTCCATTTCGTCGAGGCGAATTACGTCGAGGAAGTGAAGAACAAGGAGCTGATCTACGGCGCCATCAAGGGCATGCTGGAGACCCTCGACCCGCATTCGAACTTCCTGCCCCCGGACGTCTTCAAGGACATGAAGGTGGACACGAGCGGGAAGTTCGGCGGCCTGGGAATCGAGATCGGCATGAAGGACAACGTCCTCACCGTGATCTCGCCGATCGAGGACACTCCGGCGTGGCGCGCGGGCCTGAAGCCGAACGATCGCATCGTGAAGATCTCCGGCGAAAGCACCAAGGGCATGACCCTGGTCGAGGCGGTCTCGAAGATGCGCGGCAAGAAGGGGACGGCGGTGACCCTATCCGTTTACCGCGACGGCTTCGAGCAGATCAAAGACATCTCCATCACCCGCGACATCATCAAGATCCAGTCGGTGAAGCACGAAGTGCTCGAACCGCAGTTCGGCTACGTCCGCCTCTCGAGCTTCAACGAGAACGCGGCGGCTGACGTGAAGAAGGCGATCGAGAAGATCGAGGCGAAGGGCCAGAAGCTCCGCGGCCTGGTTTTCGACATGCGCATGAATCCGGGCGGGCTGCTCGACCAGGCGGTCGAGGTCTCCTCCCTGTTCATCGATGAAGGCGTGATCGTCTCGACGATCGGGCGCAACAAGGATCAGAAGGAAGTGAAGTACGCCCGCAAAGGCAACGCGCGGAAGGATTTCCCCGTCGCGATCCTGGTGAACTCGAGCACGGCATCCGCGGCGGAGATCGTCGCGGGCGCCCTGCAGGACCACAAGCGCGCGATCATCATGGGCCAGCCCACCTTCGGCAAGGGATCCGTGCAGACGGTGATCGAGCTCGGAACGGACCTCGGGCTCAAGCTGACGATCGCTCGTTACTACACGCCGAGCGGAAGGAGCATCCAGGAAAAGGGCGTCATGCCCGACATCCAGCTCGACGAGTACGATCCGAAGCTCCTGGCCGAGGCGAAGCGCAAGACCGAAGCCTTCCGCGAGAAGGACCTCAAGGGTCACATGGCCAACACCGACGAGGACGGACCCGGCAAGGAAAAGGGCGAGTTCAAGAAGGAAGAGCTGGAGACCCTGGCCAAGAAGAAGGACGCGAAGGACTCCAAGGATGACAAGAAGAAGGAGGAGGACGAAATGGCCCCTCTGAAATTCAATCCGAAAGAAGACTACCAGGTCCAGGAAGCGCTCAACTATCTGAAGTCCTACGAGATCTTCAAAAAGTTGACCGTGGATGACGGATCGACTCCGCTCAAGAAGACGGCGGCGAAATAACGTCAGTCTGACGCGGACTACCAGACAGCATTGGCGGGGATCGGACTTCGGTTCGATCCCCGTTTTGCTTGGGTTGTCCGGGACGCGCCCCTTCTGCTAAGCAATACGAGTGACCGACTTTTCCGACCTTCCTCTCTTCTCGCAGACCCCGCTCGATCCGCCCGCATCAGCGCGCGCGCCGGCCGCGAAGAAGGCTGAAGCCGAGCGGAAGGCCGAGCCGGAGAAGAAGCCCGCGCCCGAGCAGGCGCCGGCGGTCGTCGAGCCGAAGCACCTGACCGTGAGCGAGCTCACCTCGAGGATCCGCGGGGTGCTCGAGCCTCAGTTCACCCAGGTTTGGGTCGTCGGCGAGGTCAGCAACTATCGTCCCGCGGCATCCGGGCATGCTTACTTCTCGCTGAAGGACGCGGGCGCCAGCATCTCCGCCGCGTATTTCGGCTGGGGCGCGAAACGCCGCGCGTTCGAGCTGAAGGACGGGCTTCAGGTTCTCTGCCGCGGCAAGGTCACGGTGTATCAGCCTCGCGGCACCTATCAGATCTCGCTCGAGCACATCGAGCCGCTCGGAGCGGGCGCGCTCCAGGTCGCCTTCGAGCAGCTCAAGGCCAAGCTTGCCGCCGAGGGACTCTTCGATCCCGCGAAGAAGCGGCCCCTTCCCAGGTTTCCGACCCGCATTGCCGTGGTGACTTCGCCGTCGGGCGCCGCCATCCAGGACATGCTGAACATCCTCAAGCGGCGGGCGCCGAACATCCACGTCACGGTACTTCCTGCGCTTGTCCAGGGCGCCGAGGCGCCGGCTCAGATCCTCGCCGCGCTCGAGGCCGCCAACCGCTGGAACCTCGGCGAGGTCGTGGTGCTGGCCCGCGGTGGCGGTAGCATCGAGGACCTCTGGGGCTTCAACGACGAACAGCTCGCGCGCGCCATCCGCGCCTCGCGGCTGCCCGTGGTCTCCGCGGTCGGCCACGAGATCGACTATACGATCTCCGACTTCGTCTCCGATCTCAGGGCGCCGACGCCTTCCGCGGCGGCCGAGATCCTCAGCGGTCACTGGGTTGACGCCATCACCCGGCTTCGAGACTCGAATCAGCGCCTCCGTAATGGGGTTCTTAAAGATCTCGCGCACAGGAAAACGGTGCTCTCGCATATCGCCGCCCGGATCGTCAGCCCGAGGGACCGGCTTCGCGAGCAGGCTCAGCGCTGCGACGAACTTTTCATGCGCCTGGACCGCGCTTTCCGGGTAAAATCGGAGAGGAGACGGGCACTGGTCGAGCATCTGATGGGCAAGCTCGACGCTCTTTCGCCACTGCGGGTCCTCGAGCGCGGTTACACCCTCGTGAAGGATCCTGTTCGAGGCGAGGTCGTGAAGAGCGCCGGCCAGGTCGTCTCCGGAGAGCAGCTGGAGATTACCTTCCATGATGGAAAGAGGATCGTTCAGGCCCTTTAGTTGGATCCGTTTCGGGGGCCTGCTTCTCATAACCGCAGTCACATTCGCGACGTTCGCGCCGGCGGGATGCGCCTCGGCGGATCGCACGCAGTCGTCCGTCGAGCATCCGGCCGCTTACACCGATCCCGAGGTCACCTTCACGGCCGAGCTCTCCTCGGACGAGGTCGAGGACGGTTCGCTCCTGCTCGTCAACATCAAGGCCCCGCCCGAGTACAAGGAAGACATGATCACGGTCGAGTTCGAGGACACGACCATTCCCGCGTTCGCGGTGCCCGAAAAAGGCGAGGGCCAGTTCCAGGCCATCGTCGGGGTGCCTCACAGCTACAGGCCCGGCCCCGCCACGATCACCGTGAAGTTCGGCTACGCGGGCCTGACCCGCATGGCCCAGCTCGGCTTCACGGTCGAGGCCGCCGACTACTCGGTCGAGAATCTCAAGGTCGACGGGAATTTCGTGAATCCCGGCAAGAAAGCCATGAGGCGGATCAAGCGCGAGTCGGCCGAGCTCAAGAAGATCTACGAACGGGTGACCAGGAAGAAGCACTGGAGCGGGCCTTTCATCCTGCCGATCGAAAGCCCGATCACGAGCCCGTACGGTGGAAAGCGCTTGTACAAC
>CAYZKI010000050.1:7292-8141 GCA_964478745.1 uncultured Bacteriovoracaceae bacterium | reverse complement strand
CGCATGTACAACGGCGAGATACGCAACTTCCACTCCGGCCTGGATCTGAAGGCCGCGGTAGGCACCCCGATCGTCGCGCCCGCGGGCGGAGTGGTCGTGCTCGCGAAAGACCTGTACTTCACCGGCGGGACGGTCATCATCGATCACGGCTACGGCGTCTTCACGATCTACGCGCACATGAGCAAGATCGGCGTGAAGAAGGGCAGGACCGTCCGCGCGAAGGAGATTCTCGGCCTTGCCGGAGCGACGGGACGCGTGAGCGGGCCGCACCTGCACTGGACCACGCAGGTGAACCGCGTGAAGGTCAACCCCGCTCAGTTCATCAAGTTAGTGCAGTGAACCGGTAGCCCGCGCCTCTCACCGTGAGGAAGTGCCTGGGCTGCTCGGGGTTCGCCTCGAAGAGCTTCCTCAATCTCCCCAGGAAGTGATCGACGGTCCTCGTCTTCGGCAGGAGCGTGAAGCCCCAGACGTTCTTCAGCAGGTCGTCGCGCGTGACGATCTCGCCGCCGGCGCGGATGAGGCGTGCGGCGAGCTTGAACTCGAGCGGGGTCAGCATCACCCAGCCCCGGGGACCGAATACGCGGAGCCGGCCCTCATCGAGGAGCCAGAGCGGGTTCTTTGTGATCTCGGGGTTCGCCCCTCCCGCCTGGGAAATCGAGAAGCCCTCGCGGCGGCGCGCGAGTACCCGGATCCGCGCCTCGAGCTCCTGCCAGGAGAACGGCTTCGGCAGGTAGTCATCGGCACCGGCGGTGAGTCCGGTCACGCGGTCCTGCACCGTTCCCGCGGCGGTAAGGACCAGGATCGCCCCCTTGAACGAGCTTTCGCGGAGCTGCGCGCACAGGCTCAGGC
>CAYZKI010000050.1:0-7282 GCA_964478745.1 uncultured Bacteriovoracaceae bacterium | reverse complement strand
GGCTCAGGCCGTCGCCGTCCGGCAGGTTGCGATCGAGAAGGATGAAATCGAACGCATCCTCGCGGACCTTCATCCGAGCGTCGTCGAGGGTTGTGACGTGCTGGGCCGGAACCCCGAGCTTCCTCAGCGCGATCCGGATGCTGACGGCGAGGTTGGCGTCGTCTTCGACGAGCAGGGCCGAGTGAAACAAACCCATCAGGCGATGCCTCCTTCAATGGTGAATACCGCGCCCTCTCCATGACCGGCGCTATGTCCCTGGATCCGAAGGCCCATCGAGGCCACGGCGTTCTTCACCAGGAAGAGCCCGAGCCCAGTGCCTGCGACCGAGTACGGAGCGACCGAGCGCGCCCGCACGAACCTCTCGAAGATCCTCCGCTTGTCCTTCGGGTCGAAGCCCCAGCCTTCGTCCTGGATCTCGATGCGCCAGCGCTCTTTCTTGAAGAGCCGGCCGGGAACACGAGCCGTGCGGATGAAGACCCGAGGCGCGCCGCGCGCGAACTTGCGGGCGTTGTCGAGCAGATTGTCGGCTATGAGGTTGAGGCTGCGCAGATCGAGCGTGACCGATCCTGGCAGGCGCGGCCCGCTGCGCTCGAGCGTGGCACCGGGCCCGAGCGCCACTTTCCAGCGGTCGAGCGATTCCTGCAGCCAGGTCTCCAGCTCGACGGGCATCGAGCGATCGACCGATCCCATGGTCTGGAGGCGCGCCGCCTGGAGCAGCGTCTCGACGTCCTCGCGAAGGCGCTTGAGCTCCTTCTCGTGCGAGTCCCAGAGCCGCGCGGTCTCCTCGTCCGACAGGCCCCCGGATCGAAGCAGCGAGGAGGTCAGATCGAGCGTGGCGATCGGGGTCTTGAGCTCATGCGAGATCGTCGCGAGGAATTCCGTCTGCTGCCGGTTCATCCGCATCTCGCGGAGCAGGCGCATCAGAAGGGTCAGCACGACGAGCAGGGCGATCCCGAAGGTGAGCAGCTGCAAAATCACCCGGGCGAGATTAGCAGTTTCTACAAACGTTCTTCAATGCGACGGAGGAGTTTTCCGACGACACCGAGCGTCCGCTTCGCCATCCGATGGATGGGACGCTCGCCTTGCGCGGCCCAGGCGAGCAGCGCCTGGACGCGATGAAGCTGGGTGATCCGCGGAGCTGAATAAGCGATCCATCTGTTGGTGCCGCTCACGACGCGCCCGGTGATGACGCCGACGATGCGGTAATCGTCCCCTTGGTGTGGATCGGGCACATCCGGCTGGTCCGCGACCAGGCGGCCGCCCGGAAAAAACCTGCGTATCATGAGCTTTCCCGTGCGGGGGGCCTGGGCCAGAACCAGCTGGCCGAGGCGCGGAGGGCCGCTTTCCTCTTCCTCGACCCAGAGCTGGTCGCCTTGCGAGAGGTAGGGACTCATAGACGAGTCGTCGACCCGGATGCTTCGGCCGCGAACGGGCACGGCGGTCCTGGGTGATGGGCGGGAGCTGCTCGAACCGGAATCCTGGCTCACGCCGCCTTTCTTACATCAGAATCCTGCGCAGCGGGAGCCCCGCCTGCCAGGGCGGCCAGATCCTTCAGGGCCTCGAGCAGGTTGTCGGCCATCTCGGCCGGGCGCACCGCGCCGGCCTCGGCCAAGGACTTGTAGATGTCCGGGCGGAGGAAGCAGAGCCGCAGATGCGAGTTCGGGCGGTCGCGGATGAGCTTCTGCAGCCGCACGATCCCGGGGATCCCGCCGACCTCGACGCGCGTCAGGTCGTGCAGGTTGAGCACCACTTGGCGGGCCGAGCTCTTGGAGATCTCCATCTGGACCTTTTCGAGCGTGACCATGGTGTTCTTGGCCAGGGTTCCAAGGAGCGACACCACCAGATAGTCATTCTTTTCGGAAACGAAGTACTCGAGCTTGTATTCGGAATGGGTCATGTTGTTACCTCAGCAAACGTACAGCAAATTGAGCAGCGATGTAGTTACAGGATAGCAAGCCTTTAATTCTACATGTGCTAAGAGATCTACAACTCCGGCCGTTGCTCAATCGATTCGAGCTAATGGCGAACCTGGGCGCAATAAAGGAAGAAGCCCGTGTCACGAGTGACACGGGCTATTATATTTCAGCTGGCGAAGTTTCAGCGAAATTCAGCCTGAAACGGCTCTAGCGAAGGATCTCGGGGCATTCCTTCCACTGGAGCTGGTACCTCCAGCGGCCCGCGGCGCGGGTGACTCCGGAAAGGCGCGCGCGCACGCTCATGGTCTTGCCCGTCTTCGGGAGAAGCACGTTCAGGAAGATGGCTCCCTGGCTCGCGAAGGTGGGCGACTGGGAAGGAGTGGTCGAAATGAACTCGCAGCCCATCTCGGTGACGTGCGCGAGCTCGCCCGGCACCATCGTCTCGTGGTCGTAGCAGACCACCTCGACCGCGGGGATCTTGATCTCGCCGGCGGACCGGCGCTCACTCCGGGTCTTCGGCGCGGGGGGTTCCGCCGCGGCGGGCCTGGTTTCGGTCCTGGCTTCCGGAGGAAGCGCCGCGCCCATCATCGGGGGCGCCATCGGCGTCGGCGCTGTCGATTCCCAGCGCTGCTCGTTGGGAAGCCAGATGTGCGAATACTCGAGAATCCGGCCGTCCTTCTTCATCGCGTCGATCTCGGGCTTCTCGAACGGGCCGTAGTTCTGGCCGGACTTCGTGAGGAAGTATTTGTTGTCGCTCATTGTACAGCTCCCGCCATCTGGATTTTCTTGATCGCAAGGTACTTGTCCTTGCTGTTGCAGTTGTCGAAGAGGTTGGACTTGAACGAGCCGAGCTCGTCCTCCCAGATCTCCTCTTCCTCGTCGGACCCGACCGTGATCTTCCCCCAGTCGTAGGTATGCTCGCGAGAAGCGATCTGACGATCGTTCTTCATCTTCTGGGCGAGCTCCTTGTAGTCGGGGTGGGCGTTCTGCCAGATGATGTCCTGGCTCGCGCCGTTGTAGATCTCGACCTCGATCAGCTGCGTGTTCTCGACGATCTCCTCGAGCTGGGCGAGCATTCGGATGCTCCTCGACTTGAGGTCGCCGTTGATGCGCGCCATGAGCTTGTCAACGAGGCCGGGAACCTGGCCCTGGTAGTTCTTCATGATGGTCTTCCACACCGGCGCCGCGGTCTGGAGGCGGCGAAGATGCGAAACCTGGCGGCGGACGTAATCGAGATCCGACGCGACCTGGCGGTTCATCGCCTTGCCCTTCTTCCGGTCGGCCTTGGCCTGCTGGAGAAGGGGCTTCAACGCGCGCGCCTTCTGGATGATCTCGTTGGCGAGCTTCTCCTGCTCGCTGTACGCGATCTTCGCGAGGGAGGCTGTGGAGCTCCGCTCGGAGAACAGGATATTGATCTCGTCCTGAGTGGAGATGAACAGCGGCGAGCGAACCCACTCGCTCGCGATGCGGTCGGGGACGCTGCTCTGCCGGCGAAGGAACGCGATCGCCTGCGGGTAGAGGGGCTCGTCCTTCTTCCAGCTCGAGAGCCAGCGGTAAGGCTTTTCGTAGCGCTTCTTGAACAGGTTGATCGCCGCGATCGACTCGGGGTACTGGCAAAGCTCGTTCAGGGCCATGGCCATGACCATCGGGCCCTCGGGAGCGAAGGTGCTGCGCATGCGTCCTGCTTCGAGGTTCACGGCGGTGCCGATCGCCTCGCCGTAACGCTCGTTCATGAGATAGGCCCACGAGAGCTCGGAAAGGGACATGGCCAGGTCGTTCGAGGCCTTGGTGACGAGCTTCAGGTGGGCGCTCGCCTGGTCGAAGCGCTCGGTGCTGTAGTACGCGCGGGCCACGAGCACGTGAGCGGCGTCCATGAACCGGGTCAGGTAGGACGGAACGCTGGTGTTCGCGATGAACTTCTCGAGCTCGGCGACGGTGGTCTGGTGCTGGTTGTTCTTGGCGGCCCAGATGCCCTTGGCGAGCTGCTCGTGGGCGCCTGAACCCTTCATGATGGCGAGGAGCTCCTGCGCGGCCCCCTGCGGAGGCTGATCCATCGAGGCCAGCGAGCGGATGACGGAGCCGGTGGCGCGCCACACGACTTCGTTGGCGCCCGGGAACTTCGCGAGCGCCCAGAACTCCGGAAGCCTGGCGGCGACGTCGGAGCTGATGGCGATGGAAGGATGCGCGCGATGGAGCTCGGTGAGGCAGTCGAGCGCGGCCGTGAGGATGCCGACGTTCTCCGCCGTGACCGGGCGCGAAGCGAGCGAGCGGAAGCCTTCATAAGCGATGTGCGGGAGCTCGCCGTCGAAGAGCGCGCGGGAGATCCAGTATTCGCTGAAGAGCTTGGCCTCGTCGGTCTTCGCGAAACGACGGGTGGCCAGGGCTTCCGAGAAGCCGTGAACGGCCTTGTTCTTCTTGCCCAGGAAGCTCTTGAAGTCGTCCTGGACGTACTCGGGGATGTCCGCCGAGAACTTCCACTTTTCCGAGCTGGTGCACGCCGACATGCCGTAGGTCGACTTCTCGGGAGCCCCGAGAGCGATCTGCGGCACGATCGATGCCGCCACAGCGATCGTCAGTGCCAGTTTTCCGAGTGCGTGCTGCCTGATCATCATAATTACAGCCCAAAGAGGAAGTTCACGCCCAGGGTGAGGGTGTGCGACCAGTTGGTCCGGTTACCGACGACGTCACCCTCGAAAGGAGCCGTGACGATCGCCGCTTCGGTAGGGTGCTTCTTGCGGAGCAGGTCTTCGTTGAAGCGGAAGACGCGGTAGTCGAAGCGGAGCGCCGACCACTTGTTCAGGTAGACCTGCTGACCGACGCCGAAGGACGGGGTGAACGACGAGGCGTTCTCGGTCTGGGTCACTCCGAGCCCGGCGAGCAGATAGAGGTCGTAGTAGATGATCGCCTTGCCGACGAGGGAGAGCTTACCGTACAGGACGCTCGCCGCGACTTCACCGCCGATGTAGCTCTTGGTGTAGTTGGTCGGAGGGATGATTCCCGGGGAACCCTTCGCCGCGAGGGCTTCGTTGAGCCCTTCCTGCGCGGACGATTCGCTGACGAAGTACTTCAGATAGAGAAGGCTGACCGAGAGGTATTCGCTCAGGTTGTAGCCGAACTCGCCGCCGATCGTCTTGACCGAGAGGAACGGGTCGCTCGAAACGGAGCCGACGTACGGAGTGAGGGTGAACTTCTTCTCCTTCGAGTACATGCGGTTCTGGACGACCCCGAGCTCGGACTCGTCGCCACGTGCCCAGTATTTTTGCTTGATCGCCTCCACGTTGACCTCCTCGGCGCCGCCGAGGGAGGGAGCCGCAGGGCTTGACGACGGAGAGGGCGCGGCGGGCTTCGCCTTGTCCTTTTCCGCCGCGAGCGCGCTGCCTGCCATCAGAACCAGGGTCAAAAGAAGCAAAGAGGATCTATTCCGCAGAGATTTCACGATGAGCTACCTCCCCAACGATTTGAAGATGAAGGGATACGAGACGGCGACATCCACGCCGCCTTTCGTCTGCGGGAACTTCCATGTGACCAGACGGCGCAGCACGCAGTCGTCGAGCCGGGGATCCGGCAGGGTGGACTGCTTGACGTCCGCGGTCTTGACCGCGCCCGTCGCGCCGATGACGAAATTGATGATGAGCTTCCCTTCGACGTCCGGGGTGCGGATCATCGCGGACTCATAGCAGTAACGGACTTCGCTCAGGTGGCGATGGATGACCTCGCCGACCTCGTCCTTGGTCAGGCCTTCCTCGACCGACGAGCCGGCGATATCCATCGACACGTGCGAGGTGCCCTGGCCTTTCACGCCGGCCTTCTCGCCCTTGCCGTAACCGGCCTTGGCGCCGGCTACCTGCTCTCCGCCCAGGGCGGCGACCGCGACGTCTTTCTTCGCGTTCAAGTCGGCGTTCGGAGTGCTGTCCAGGGTGTTGGACTTCGCGCCGAACATCTTCTGCGATTCGGCGCGGGCGTTCGAGCCCGAGGCGAAATCCGACTGCGCCAGGAGCTTGGTCATGCCGCCCTTGAGCAGGCCGCTCAGGCTGTTCTGCAGCGCCTTGGCGCGGAAGGCCTGGACGATGGCCGTTTTCTCGACCTTTTTCGCCGTGGCGGTCGCGCTCGATGCCGACTCGGGCACGGGAACCGGATTCTCGCTCTTGGTGGTCGACATGACGAGCTTCGCGAACTGCGGAGGAACCAGCTCCTCTTTCTTCTCTCCCTTCGGCCACAGGAAGCTCAGCGCCAGGAAGAGGACCAGGGCGACAGCCGCTCCGGCGGACGCCTTCTTGAATACCTGGTTGTCGATCAGGTCCGCCTGCCGCGGAGCGCGCTCCGGGATCGAATGCGAGTCGACCATGCCGAAGCGCCAGTGGAACGAGCCGATGCTGATCACCGAGTTCACGAGGTCGCTCGCGGCGATCTGGACGGCCGCGTTCCTGGCGAGCTCTTTCTGGTTGAGCGTGAGGCTCTCGATCAGCGGCTGGAGCTGGTAATCGCCGCCCTTGCGTGAAAGCTTGAACGCGACGGCGTTCTGGACCTTCGCCACGTATTCTTCCTCGAGCGAGAAAGACTCGCGCACCCAGTTGCCGACGCAGGCATAGGCTTTGAGGATCTTGCCGGTCTTGCTCTCGTATGCGGCAGCCAGGCCCTTCACGGGGCGGATGCGAAGCTTGAGCTTCGAGAGGTCGACCTCCGCGCCCTTGCCCTTGGCGATGTCCGTGTAGCTCAGCTCCTGGATCTGCGCCTGCTCGACGGCGTTGAGCTCGGTGGCGAGACGGCGCACGCGCACGCCGGTGCGGGTGGTTTCGACCACCCAGTGGGCGGGGTTGCCCAGGGTCATGGGCCGGGAGGCATCCCAGATCCGGCTCTGCGAGCTTCCGCGAACGGTCGTCGTTACTACGAAGGTGTTCTTCACGGGGTGTACCTCAACGCCTTGAGCGTCTCCTGAGTCTCGGTCCTGAATCCGACGCGCTTGCGATAGAGGTGGGGCTTGCGGCGTTTCTTTCCGCCATCGCCCAGCGTGCTCAACGAGTCGAGGGGCCGTTTGTTCATGCCCTCGACGACTTCGTCCTCGAAGTCGATGACTCGTCCACGCTTGCCGCCTTCTTTCGCAAATCCGCCGGTCCCAAGAACCGCCATCGCCAAAAAGCAAACGAGGGATCTCTTGAAGACCTTTGCGAAACACATGTCCATAGAGTTAATTTTAGTTAACAAGGTGCAGAAACACAAACAAATTAGTCGGTTATTTTTATCCATCTGAAATCATTGATAATTTATTCAATCAAATTGATTGAAAACAGCCTAATGCGGGGCATCCCGATTGCAGATTCTAGAAGGACCTATGTGGGGTCGGACTTTGTTTTCATTCATGGGCGGGC
>CAYZKI010000049.1:0-13087 GCA_964478745.1 uncultured Bacteriovoracaceae bacterium | reverse complement strand
CGGCGTGCAGGATCTCGGGGGTCGTGAGACCGAACTTGGCGAACTCCCCGCCGCTCGACTCCCACTTGCCGCTGCCTTTCGAATAAAGCTTCACGCGGATACCGATTTCCGGAACGACGCCCATCTCGCGGGCGATGGAGATCACCTGATAGAGCTCGGTGAGCTTCTCGACCACGATCAGCACGCGCTTGCCGAGCTTCACGCCCATGAGCGCGGTCTTGATGAACTCGTAGTCCTTGTAGCCGTTGCAGATGGTCAGCGCCTTGGGCGTCGTGTTCATCGCGATGACCGCGGCCAGCTCGGCCTTGGAGCCCGCCTCGAGGCCGAAGTCATACGGCCGGCCGGCGTCGATGATCTCCTCGACCACCTCGCGCATCTGGTTGACCTTGATCGGATAGACGCCCTGGTACTTTCCCTTGTAGCCGAACTCGGCGATCGACTTGCGGAAGGCCTCATTCAGCGCCACGACGCGGTGGCGGATGATGTCCTGGAAACGGATGACCACGGGCATGCCCACGCCATGCGTCTGCCGGATTTCCTCGACGACGCTCATCATGTCGATGCCCGGACCCTCGCCCCGGCGGGGATGAACCGTCATGTTGCCCGCGGGCCCGATGCTGAAGTACTGGTCGCCCCAGTTCTCGATGTTGTAGAGCTTGATCGAATCCGAAACACCCCAAGTTCGCATGGGGTCCGCTTAACATGTATTTACTCGTCGTGTCGATCCAGAACACGTGCCGACGGGTCGCAGGTCCCTTCGAAACTATGCTGTTCGGCGCGCCGGGTCGGGGCCTGCTCGAACATGCGTCGCAGGCCGGGCACGTTCAGCCGGATCATCTCCTTCACCGCCGCGGACGAGGGCGAATGGGAATGCCCCAGCTCGGCCAGCAGTGACCAGATTCCGTGGCGCCAGAACGCGTAGTCCTCGAAGGTGCCGTCGGCGGGGTACAGAAGCTTCGTCGAGTTCCCCACGGGGTAGCGGCTCTCGATGGCGAGCGCGCGGCCGAGATCGAGGAAAATGCCGTCGAACCGCGTGGAGGTCTGCTGGGTGCTCACTCCCCAGGGATAGAGCACGCCGGGCATGTAAGTGTGGAGAGTCGCGGAGGCGACGATCTCCTCGCGCTCGATGAAGCGCGCTAGCGAGGCCGTCGATTTGAGCCGAAAAGGGCCTTCCCCGCCGCAGGGACCGGGATAATCGCGGTTGGGATCGTAGGTCGCTCCTCCCGCTCTCTCGCGCCTCGAGCCCGCGTTGTATCCGCCGATGTTGAGCACCGGGACGACGAAAACGCTCTGCCCGACGATCGGCGCCTTGGCCACGTCCTCGGCGAAAGCGCGCGCCACCTCGGTCGAGCCGTATTCGTTGCCGTGGTGCGCGGCCACCACGAGATTCCTGATCGGCCCGTGCCCGATCTTCACGCCCTGGATCAGCTCCCCACTGTCGGAGTCGCCTACACTGATGAGCTGCACCTGCTCAGGATAACGTTCCGAGAGCGACTTGAGGTGGGCTTTGACCTCCGCGTACGACGCACCCAGGGCGTCAAGAGGAGCCAGGAGCAGGAGCGCGAACAGGAGCCAACTCGGGAATGCGACCATGCCGAAGCAGGGAGCACGCCCCATGCCGGGCGCCTATACACAGCGCCAATATAAACCGCGTCATCCTACCCGCGCGACCACGACAGACGCGCCCCGGTTATCACCTTTCCTGGCCTGCGCTCCGGCACCCGAGGTGTCGTGCTTTACCCGCCCGAAGCCAGGATGGCGAGAGGGCGGGAAGGGGCAGGCCAGGATGGCCGAGAGCACCGACACCTCGGGTGCCGGAGCGCAGGCCAGGAAAGGTGATGGGTGCGGGACTGTAAGCCGGGTTCTGTCTTCACGCGTTGCCGCGTGGAGGCGATCATTCCTCTAGGACGCGCGTTGCCGCGAGTCTCAAGCGATCTTACCCGGAGGCTCGACCGAAGCTTTTGAGGGCCTCGGCCGTTTTGCGGGTCAAGCTGACCCAAATGCCTCCCTATTTGATCTTGCTCCAGGCAGGGTTTGCCGTGCCGGTTCCGTCGCCGAAACCGCGGTGGGCTCTTACCCCACCGTTTCGCCCTTACCTTCGACCGGTTTGACCCGACCGAAGGCGGTTTGTTTTCTGTTGCACTTTCCGTCGCCGAGGCCTCGCGGCCGCGGCGCCTGGCCGTTAGCCAGTGCCTTGCTTTATGGAGCCCGGACTTTCCTCCCGCCTCAGGTTTTACCCTTCAGCCAGCGATCGCCCGTCCCGCACCCAATTCTGTGAAAACCTCCGATACTGCTTTCTTGGTTACTTATTCGCTTCAGCCGAGGGCACGCCAGAGGCTTGCGCCATCGGGACGAAGAGAAGCCGGTGGCAGCTCGGGCATTGGTGAGCCGCGTTGCCGCGCTGGATCTCATTGTACAGCTGCGGCGGCACGACCATGTTGCAGCCCTTGCAGCGGCCGGCAACGGCGGGCACGAAGCCCAGGCCCGCGCGCGCCCCACGGACGCGATCATACTGGGCCAGCACGCGAGGATCCACGTTCACCGTGTACTTCTTGCGCTCTTCGGTCAGGGTCGAGATCTGCGCCTCGAACTCTCCCGCCTGTCCGGAGACGGTCGCCGCCTTGGCTTCGCGATCCTTCTGGATCGTCTCGAGCTGCGCGTTGAGGTCCGTGAGCTCCTTGTTGCCCGCTTCGAGATCGACGTTCGCCTTCTTCGCCTGGTCCTCGAGGCTGAGGGTCATCTTGCGAAGCTGTTCGATTTCCTTCTGGACGGCCTGGTATTCCTGGGTGTTCTGCACTTGTTCCAGGCGCGCGTTGGAGCGGTTCAGGCGGTCGTTGTTCAGCTCGAGAGCGGCCTTCGTCTGACGGATGGTCTTCTCGATCTCCTCGATCGCTTTCCTCTTCGTATCGACGGTCGTGCGTGCGCGAAGCATGCTCTGATCGAGCTCGCGGAGAGCGACCGGCAGCGCGTCCCTGTTCTTCTTGATTTGGTCAATCTTCAGATCGAGTTCCTGGACATGCTCGAGGTGCTTGATTTGTTCTCGGAACGGAAGGGGCTGCGTCACTCTTACTTACTCCTTAAATACGCGATACGTTGCGTCGGGACATTCAGGGCGATGGTTTTCAACCCTGTCTCTCTCAACCAGGTTTCCATCGTCGTGATGAAAAACCGCTCGCTTTCCCGATGGCCCAGCTCCATCACGGTCATCCCGCGACGCGAGCCGTCCAGCGCGACATGATATCCAGCTTCGCCCGTGATGAACAAGTCGACGCCGGATTTTTGGGCCGCGCTCAGAAACGAAGCGCCTTTGCCAGCGACGAAAGCGACTCGTTTGATCGAGGCTTTGCGCGCTGAGGAAGGCGCCGATGGGGTTAGCCAAAACCCGTCTATATTGAACAGGCTTCTAACACTTCGCTCGACCTCTGAAAAGGTCCTGGGTCGGCTAAATTCTCCCCAAAAACCATATCCTAAGCCGCGGACCAATCCCCGACCGGCCGGGCCTTGCTCCACGGCGTAGAGGTCGTAGGCGATTTCCTCGTAAGGGTGCACCCGCATGAGTGTTTCGAGGACCTGCGCGCGAAGCCCTGCCGGGAAAATCGTTTCCAGGCGGGCTTCCCTGGCCCGCTCCAAGCGACCGGGCTTGCCGATGAAGGGGCGGGCGTTCTTTCCGCCGCGAAAGGTCCCTTCTCCCGGGGTCGAGAACGTGCAGAAGTCGTACTCGCCGATCTGGCCGGCTCCGGCCTCGCAGATGCCCGCGCGAACGGCCTCCAAGTGGGATTCCGGAACGAAAACGACGAGCTTGAGCAACGTGCCCTCCGGCGCTTCGAGCAGCCTGCCCCGAGGTTCGCATCCCAACCCTTCCGAGACGGCTCTCACGACTTCGAGGGAGCACTGATCGAAGTTCGTGTGGCTCGAGACCACGGCGATCCCCTCGGCCAACGCCCGGCAGGCCAGCCCGTTGGCGGTATCGCCGGGCTGGAGGCGCGAGATTCCCCGACTTTTCGGGAATACGCACGGGTGGTGGGTGACGATCAGGCGGAACCCCTTCTTTCGGGCCGCTTCGATCGCTTCTTCCGTCAGGTCGATGGAAACGACCGCCCCGGAGGTCGTCCAGGAGGGGCTTCCCACGAGGAGGCCCACATTGTCCCAGTCTTCAGCCGTCGCCCCTGGAGCGCGACGCTCGAGATCCGCCAGTACCTCTGAAACCCTGATGCCCTTTTTCGCCACGTTTTCGTACTAACAACAAGCCTATGAAATTCCAAAGGAATAATAACAGACTTGAAAACTCAACAAAGTGCGTTATTCTTAATACTAGCAGAGGGTTCCAATCCCGGAGCCCGAACAAGGTGGAACGTATGAGACTGCTCGCAATCCTCAACATGGCTGTAGCCCTGAGTTCGGTTCTCGTTTGCCTGACTGGCTACTGATCCCAAGTCCATGATAGCTCGGGGGAATGAACCGCATTCCTCTGAGCTTCGTCGTTTTCGCGCTTCTCCTCTCCCCCTTTTCCCTCGATTCTCGCGCGCCGCTGATTTCACGGCGGATGTGTATCAACTAGGCGACTTGAAAAAGGTGCTCTTCCAGCTCGAGCTCGCCGAACAGGGCAAGCCCGAGAGAATGACCATCAAGGCCCGGTTCACCGACACCGAAGGCAAGCCCGTGGTCCTCGAGGAGTCGGTCGTCGAGAGCGGGGCCCTGAAGTTCTACAAGCAGGACCATCTCCAGCTGGGCGAAAGCGGCACGGTCGAGGTCCGCGACGGCAAGGTCCACTTCCAATACACGCGCGACGGCAAGACCAAGACCGACCAGGAGAAGGCCACCGACAACCTCATCGCCAGCCCGAACACGATGGATTACATCCGCAAGAGCTGGCCGAGGCTCATGGCCGGCGAGACGGTCGACGTCCGGTTCGCGGTTCCGGACCGCCTCGAGACCGTCGGCTTCAAGTTCTTCAAGACCGGCGAGACAGCGAAGGAAGGCAGGACGATCGTCACCATCCGCATGAAGCCCTCGAGCTTCGTGATCGCCGCGCTGATCGACCCTCTCGACTTCCAGATCGACAAGGAGTCGATCCGGCTGGTCGACCTCAAGGGACGGACCATCCCCAAACTGCGCATCGGGAACAAGTGGAAGGATCTCGATGCCCACATCTTCTACAAGTACAAATCCTAAGTGCTCCACCTGATCACGAAGCGGTTCCGCTCCTACAACAAGCACGACGTCCGGATGATGCTCTGGTTCTCCGGCGGCCTCTTCCTCGCGGGCATCTTCCTGAAGCTGACCTGGGAGCTCTCGACCGAAAAGGACCTCGAGGCTTTCGACCGCATGGTGATGACGACGGTCGCATCATGGCGCGCGCCGATCTGGAACGGCTCCGCGGTCGACATCACGGCGCTTGGATCGGTGACGCTCGGGGTGACGGTCTCCATCATCGCGATCACGCTCATGCTGTTCGCGCGCGATCGCGCGGGCGCGATCCACCTCTTCGCGGCGGGCGCGGGCTCGGCTCTGTGGAACCAGCTGCTCAAGACCCTGATCGCCCGTCCGCGGCCCGATATCGTCCCGCACCTCGTCGAGGTTACCGGGATGTCCTACCCCAGCGGTCATTCGATGAGCGCGGCGGCGATCTACCTGACCCTGGGCATCCTCGCCGCCCGGCACTTCAAGAGCTGGTACGCGCGCGGGGCGATCTTCGCTCTCGCGTCGTGCCTCATCGCCCTCGTCGGACTCTCGCGCGTCTACCTGGGCGTCCACTATCCGAGCGATACGATCAGCGGCATCGCGCTCGGATGCGCCTGGGCGCTCTTTCTCGGCGCGCTGTTCTCCCGGAGATACTGGCGGGAATAGGAGTTCGCTGCTAGTCCTGGTGCCTGGGGGAGCAGCATATGGAATTCAGTCGGCGCGAGTTCATCGTGACGTCGGCAGTGGGCGCGATCGCGCTAGGCTCGGGCATCGGGCTTCTCGGCGGAAACGCCGCCCGCGCGGCGGGCACCATCCGCGTGGGCCTGGTCGGCTGCGGAAGACGCGGCACGGGGACGGCGCTGAACGCGGCGGCCGCGGACCCGGGGGTTCGCATCGTCGCCCTCGCGGACACTTTCCAGGATCAGGCCGACGCGGCCGCGAAAGGGCTGCAGGCCCAGCTGGGCGCGCAGTTCGACGCGCCTTCGTCGCGCGTTTTCGCCGGCTTCGACGCGTTCGACCGCCTGCTGAGCTCTGGCGTGGACGTCGTGATCCTCGCGACTCCGCCTCATTTCAGGCCCGCTCAGATCGAGGCGGCCATCCGCGCCGACAAGCACGTCTTCGCCGAAAAGCCCGTCGCGGTCGACGTTCCGGGCGTGAAGCGCGTCCTGGCCGCCGCCTCCGAAGCGAGCCGCCGGGGTCTTTCGCTCATCTCGGGCTACTGCTACCGCTACGACCACGCAATGCGCGAGACCATCGCCCGCATCCAGCAGGGCGCGATCGGCCAGGTTCGCACCGCCTACTGCGCTTACAACAAAGGCAGCTGGGACCTGCTCCCGCGCAAGTCGGGCTGGTCGGACATGGAGTTCCAGATCCGCAATTACCGTCACTCCCTGTGGCTCCAGGGCGACATCACGCTCGAGCTCTCGCACAACATCGACAAGGTGAGCTGGGCTTTGGGCGAGTATCCGGTGCGCGCCTGGGGCATGGGCGGACGGCAGGCAGGCGGAGCCAGCGCCTGCTACGACCACCATTCGATCGTCTACGAGTACGCGAGCGGAGTGCGCCTCACGGCGTACAACCGGGCCATCCAGAACGCCGAGTTCGAGAACTGCGATTTCCTCTACGGCAGCAAGGGCATCGCCTCCCTCATGGACAACGAGATCTCGGGTGACAATCTTTGGACCTACGGCGGCGCCCGGAACGACATGTACCAAACCCAGCACGACGAGCTCATGGCATCGATCCGATCGGGCCGTCCTATCAACGACGGCGAGCACATGGCCAAGAGCACGTTCATGGGCATCCTCGGCCGATGGGCCTCCTACACGGGAAAAAAGCTCGAATGGGACCAGGTCTGGAAATCCACGCAGGTGCTCGGCCCCGCGAAGTACGACTGGGGCGCCGGAGTGACCGAGCAGATCGCCATCCCGGGAAGGACGCGGCTGGTTTGAGAGCGGGCCCCTTCCTTCGCTGGACCGGATTCCTCGCGGCGATGCTCGCTTCCTCCGCCGGAGCGCGCGCCGAAAGCTCGCGTTTCGAGTTCAAGCAGCCTCACATGGGCACGCTGTTCCGCATCGTTCTCTACGCGGAGTCGCGAACGGCCGCGGAGACCGCGGCTCAAGCGGCGTTCAGCCGAATCGCCGAGCTCGACCGGACTCTGAGCGACTACCGGGACGACAGCGAGCTGAGCCGCGTCCTCAGGGCGCCGACCCACCTTCCGGTCGAGGTGAGCGCCGACCTCGCGTCGGCGATCTCGGCGTCGCTCCGCATGCACGAGCTCAGCGGCGGAGCGTTCGACATCACCTTGGGCCCGCTCGGCAGGCTTTGGCGGGAGGCGAGAAAGCAGGGGCTCCTCCCTTCGCGAGACAGCATCGAGGCGGCGCGGTCGCGCTCCGGCATTGGAAATCTCTCCCTTGCCGGACGGAAGCTCACCCTCCGGCGGCCCGGGCTTGGCCTGGACTTCGGCGGGATCGGCAAGGGGCTCGCGGTCGAGGAAGCGTATCGCAAGCTCCGCTCGCTCGGATTCGAGCGGTGCATGGTTCAGGGAAGCGGCGACATCCGCGTGGGAAGGGCGCCGCCGGGCGCGCGAGGCTGGAAGATCGGCGTCTCGGAGCCGGAAACGGCCGCGGGCGTAGCGCGGCGGTTCGTCCTTCTCGAGAACCGGGCCATCTCCACCTCGGGCGACGGCGTGCAGTTCGTGGAGATCGGCGGAAAAAGATATTCGCATGTGCTCGATCCGCGCACGGGCTACGGGCTCACGCACGGACGCTGGGTGACGGTCGTCGCCGAAGACGGCGCGACGGCGGACGCGGTGGCGACGGCCGCGTCGATCGTTCCCGAGGCGGGAATCGGGAAGCTCCAGGCACGGTTCCGCCAGGTGGCCATTCGCAGCATCGGAGCCTCCAACGAAACCCGGGTCTTCGGGCGCTTCCCCGTCGTGCGGACCATGAAAGAGGAGAACTCCCCATGAAAGCATTGCTCGCGGCAGGTCTCATGGCCACGGCGCTCGTGACTTGCGGCGCCGGCCCGGCAGGTTTCCAGGCGTACACGGAAACCGTCCCGGGCTCTTCCGTCACCTTCGAGATGGTGCCGGTTCCGGCGGGAACCTTTCGTATGGGAACCGACGCGCCCGACGCGCCCGCCGATGAAGCGCCCGCGCACGAGGTTTCCGTGAGCCCGTTCTGGATCGGCGCGCGCGAGGTGACATGGGACGAGTACGACGTGTTCGCCTGGGCCGATCCCATCGACTTGGACGGGATCACGGGCCCCACGCAGCCCTTCGTCGATCCGACGTTCGGCCTGGGCCGGGGCACAAGCCCGGTTCTCTGCATCACGCATCACGCGGCCATGGAGTACGCGCGCTGGCTCTCGAAGAAGACCGGGCACGCTTACCGGCTCCCGACCGAAGCGGAGTGGGAATACGTGGCGCGGGCTTCGGGCGCGGACCCCGCGGTGCACGCCTGGCACAAGGGCAATTCGCCGAAAAAGCCGCAGCCAGTCGGGACCCGGGCGGCCGACCTGCTCGGGCTCTTCGACCTGCTGGGAAACGTCGCTGAATGGGTGCAGGACGCCTATTATCCGGACGCCTATCGAAGGCGCGCGGGAACGGGAGCGCTCGGGGATCCGATCGAGGGCCCGGTGACGAAGGCGGACGCGACCTTTCCTTTCGTGGTCCGCGGAGGATCGTGGATGGACGCCGAGAAGGAGCTCTCCGTCAGCCGCCGAACCGCCTCGAACGCCGCGTGGAGCAGGCGCGACCCGAACTTTCCGAAAAGCCTCTGGTGGCACACGGACGCCCAGCACGTGGGCTTCCGGCTGGCCCGAAGCTACTGATCAGCGTGCCTGGCCGGCCGGCGCCGACTCGCGGCTCGGAGCTTCGACCGAGGCGGACGCGGCGGGCTCGGAAGCCAGGAGCTTCCGGCCTTGATAGACCGCGGGAAGCAGGACCGCGTCCACGTCGTTTTCCACGTCGTCGTCGTACAGTGCCGTTTTCCCGGCCGCGAGAAGATTCAGGGCCACAGCCACTTTCAGGGCCGGCAGGCCGACGCGATTCGCGAGGCGCACGCGCGCCGGGAACCCGGCTCCGCCTTTCACACTCTTCAGCATGCGGTTGAGCTCGGCGATCTTGCCCCCAATCACTGCGTTCTTGGCCGCGACCACGGCCACCATCGCCCGGCGGGTGGCGCCCGCGCCCGGAATCGTCGCGCGAAGCGCCGCGACCTCCACGTTCGGCAACGGGCTCAGCGAACTGATCGACTTCTCGATCGCGCGCATCCGCGCGACACGGGTCGTATGCCATTGGGCCTGCGGGGACGAAGGATCGCCCAGGTTCTTCATGCTCTCCTCAACGGCCACGACGAGCGGCGCGGCGCCGAAAGCCAGCCCCAAGGTCGCGATCCGCTCGCCGGTGTCGTACCGACGCACGCGATTCGCCCCTTCAGGGTGCCGGGGTTCCGCGCCGGATCCCGCCCAGGACGGGGACGCCAGGACCAGAAAACTGAGGGACACGATCCAATTGAGCTTCCGCATAGTCATGCTTTCCCGCCGATTCAGTTGGCTTTGCCTCCGGAGGACTTCGCTTCCGCCTCGGGGGCGATCTCGAGGCTCTCTCGGGGCATCAGGAGCTTCTTTCCCTGGTAAACGGCCGGCAGGACGCGATCGAGACCCGGCTCCAGCCCTTCCTGATCCAGAAGCATCGTCTTCGCGCCGGCCGCGAGATTCATCGCGAGCAGCAGCTGGACCGCCGGAACAGCCACTCGGTAGACCGCGCGGACCCGGGGCGGGAGCCCGTCGCCGGCCTTCACTTTCCGGAGCTCGCGGGTCAGGCGGTTCAGCTCCGCTTCATGCGGAGCGCGCTTGGCGATCGCTCGCCTGATCATGGCCCCACGCGCAGGGGACGGGCTGGCCAGGGCCTCCAGCGCGCGCGTCTCCGGCCCGACGATCTGGGCGATATCGCGATGTTTTAAGAGAATCCTGTGTTCGAGCGAAGCGATCCGCTCCTTCCGGACGGTGTACCACTGGACGTAGGGCGACGCGGGGTCGAGCCTACCCGACGCGAGGTCGGCACCCGCGACCAGCGGAACGTATTTCGCGGACCGGATGGCTCCCACGTGAGTCGCTCCATAAACGGTTCCGACCGCCAGATCGGCCTTCGATGGCTTTTCCTTGGCATCGTTCCCGGAAGCCCAAGAAGGGAACGGCAAGGCCGAGCTCGCCACGGCGACGAGGAACGCGAGAACCCAAGTGCGACTCACCATAAACAGCTCCACGATACTGGCACTGAGCAAGTCCTGGGCCTCGCGTGACACAGGCGCCACGGTCCGCTGTTTTCGAGCCTGAGGCGATTTCGCCCCGAAGAAGTGTTCAAGCCCTAGACAGCTGCAAGCGGATTCGTGTAGTTAGGGGTTTTCCAGAGAGGTTCCAGAAAGATGAGCTCTATGAAGCCGACCCAGCAGCCTACCGGACCCGTGTCCAAATTCATCAAGCACCACTACCGTCACTTCAACGCGGCGGCGTTGGTCGACGCGGCCGAGGGCTACAAGACCCACATCGCCAAGGGCAACAAGATGATGATCACGCTGGCCGGCGCGATGAGCACGGCGGAGCTGGGGCTTTCGCTCGCCGAGATGATCCGCCAGGACAAGGTCCACCTGATCAGCTGCACCGGCGCGAACCTCGAGGAAGACATCTTCAACCTGGTCGCTCACGACCATTACGTCCGCGTCCCCCACTATCGCGAGCTTTCGGCCAAGGACGAGGAGGCTCTCCTCGCCCGCCACCTCAACCGCGTGACCGACACCTGCATTCCCGAGGAAGAGGCCATGCGCCGGATCGAGAAGGCCGTGCTCTCCGAATGGATGGAAGCCGACAAGGCCGGCGAGCGCTACTTCCCGCACGAGTTCTTCTACCGGATCCTGCGCAAGGGTGAGCTCAAGAAGCATTACCAGATCGACCCGAAGAACAGCTGGATGCTCGCCGCGGCCGAGAAGAACCTGCCCATCATCGTCCCGGGCTGGGAAGACGCGACTCTCGGAAACATGTACGCCGCGGCCTGCATGCGCGGGGACGTCAAGAAGGTCCACACGGTGCGCACCGGCATCGAGTACATGATCCAGCTCGCCGAGTTCTACCAGGGCGTGACCAAAGGCTCGGGCTCGATCGGCATGTTCCAGATCGGCGGCGGGATCGCCGGCGACTTCCCGATCTGCGTCGTTCCGATGCTCCATCAGGACATGGGCCTCGATGCCAAGCTCTGGAGCTACTTCTGCCAAATTAGTGACTCCACGACGAGCTACGGCTCGTACTCGGGCGCGGTCCCGAACGAGAAGATCACCTGGGGCAAGCTCGGTTCGGACACCCCGAAGTACATCATCGAGTCGGACGCCACGATCGTGGCGCCCTTGATTTTCGCGTCTGTGCTAGACTGGTAGAAACACTCAGGCAACACGCGGCCGCCCTTTCGCACGGTTAGGGAGCTCGACCTGCTTGAGTACCGGGTCAGGAAGACGCGCGCGTGAAGATCAAGATCATCAAAGACGCTTACAGCGGGAAAACCTTCATCCCCCCAGGGGAATATTGGGTCGCGCTCGCCGCCGAATCGCAATCGATCACGTTGATCGCCGGCGGTAAGAACCTGAGCATTCCCGCGGTCAGGCGGAAGAGCGTCACGCGCAGCAAGACCACCTCGGTTGCTTTCTATTCGGGCGGTGGCAACCTCTGGAGCCTCCTCGTGGACGCTCCGAAGGTCGGCCAATGGATCGCTACCATCGAGTATTCCAACTCCAAACGGAACGAGGACGATCGAGATTGAACGGCACTGGCGAAGGCCAGATCGGAACGCAGACTACCGGCGACCTGGGTGCGTTCCTGCGGACTTTCCTCCTGGGCGGGGACTTCTCGGAAGAAGAGATCCGCGCGGTGACCGAACTTGCCCAGCAGCAGGAGTTCGACAAGGGCGGCACGATCCTTCTCGAGGGAGCGACCAATGACCAGCTCCATCTTCTGCTGAACGGCACCGTTTCCGTGCTTCGCGCGGGAGAGAAGATCGCCGCGCTCTCCACTCCGGGCGACGTGCTGGGCGAGATGAGCCTCGTGACCGGGAAGCCTTGCGCCGCGAGCATCATCGCGGACGGCCCCGTCTCGCTGCTTTCGCTCGATCTCAAGAAGGTCACCGCGCTTCCGGAGCGCCTTCAGCAGCGCTTCATGAGCGCCACTCACAAGCTCTTCTCCGTAATCCTGGCGGGCAAGCTCGCCTCGACGAACGAGAAGGCGAGGCTTTTCGAGATCACGAACCGCGAGCTCCAGCGCGCCCAAAGCGCCCTCGAGAAGGCGAGCTCCGCGCAGATCGACCAGATGAGCCAGTCGCAGAAACAGATGCTGGCGAATTTCGACAGGATGCTGAAGGAGGAGGTCGATCCGCTGGCTCAGGTCGCCGCCCGGCTCGCGCGCAAGGCGCCGCTTCCGGCCGACGTCAAGGCGCTCGTCCAGGGCATCCAAAGGCTTTCGGAGAAGAGAACCGCGTTCTCGGGAGCGAGCGCCGGCAAGGCGCTCGGAAACGTGCGCGTGCTTCTCGCGGAGGACAACCTCGATGAGCAGATTCACGCGAGGATGTCGCTGGGAGGCACGGGCGCGAGCTTCGCCGTCGTCTCGGATCTCGAGGCCGGGAAGCAGGCGCTCGAGCAGGCGCCGTTCGACATCCTCTGCGTCAGCGCGAACCTCCTGGGGCTGGTGCCCATCGCGAAAGCGCGGAATCCCAGGATCAAGTGCGTGTTCATGACCTCCGACGCGATCTCCGAGCATCTTCAGACGCTCAAGACCGTCCCCGACCTCGCGACCATCCTCGCCCGCCATCCCGAGGACCGCGCGTTCACGGTCAGGAACATGGCGACCACGATCCACAAGCTCG
>CAYZKI010000048.1:9759-13097 GCA_964478745.1 uncultured Bacteriovoracaceae bacterium | reverse complement strand
GCTTCATCCTCAGGCTGCTGCGGGACACGCCGTGGGAGACGGCCCACCGGCGGATCCTCAAGCTCAGCCATCACGGCTCGCGCTTCTCGAGCTCGGCCGGGTTCCTGGGCCGCATCGCCCCGACTGAAGCGTGGGTGTCGAGCGGGCTCGGGAACACGCACGGGCATCCGGCCGCCCAGACGCTGGCAAGGGCGCGCGACTCCGGCGTCCCGCGGTTGCGAAGGACCGATCGCGAAGGAACGCTCAGCGACTAGAGCAGGAGGCGCCCGCCGTCGACGACGAAGATGTCTCCGGTGACCCAAGCCGCGTCTTCGCTCAGGAAGAACTTCACGGCGGCGGAGACGTCGCGAGGCTCGCCGACGCGTCCGAGCGGGAAGGTTGCCCCGCGCTTCGCGTAGAACTCCTCGAGCTCCGTCTCGTTGTGGTGGTACTGGTCATGCAGCGGGGTACGGACGATCCCCGGGCAGATGCAGTTCACCGTGATGTTGTCCTTGCCCATCTCCTTGGCAAGCGTCCTCGTCAGGTGATTGAGCGCGGCCTTCGACACCGAGTACGCGAGCGCGAAGTGATTCGGCAGCAGGCCCGCGGTCGAAGAGATGTTCACGATGCGGCCGCCGTGCGGGCTCTTCGCCATCGGTTCGGCCACGGCCTGAATGAGGAGGAACGGCGCCTTGAGGTTCACGTCCATCGCCTCGTCCCAGGCCGCTTCGGTCGTGTTCGCGATTCCGCCGAACGGATAGATGCCGGCGTTGTTGACCAGGCCGTAGATTCCGCGATGGGTGTCGACGATCTTCTCGACGGTCTTCTTGATCTGCGTGGCGTCGCGCAGATCACAGGTGAAGAAGCTCAGATGATCGGAGAGGCCGCCCAGGCTCCGGGCCGCCTCCTCGAGCTTGCCTTTGTTGCGGCCGAGAAGAACCAGTCGATAGCCCCCAGTTTCCAGGAGGATTCGCGCGCTATCGAGGCCGATTCCGCTTCCGGCGCCAGTGATGATGACCGTCTTCAATTGCTGTTTATCGGAGGGCATGAGGTGGCCTTTCTTTCGAGCGCGCCGCCGGAGGTCTGAAAAGGACCGGCCGGCCGCTTGTAACTCGTTGAAACTACCAGACCTTCCGGGAAATCAAAAACTTGCATTCGGTTAGGAAGCGATAGTATACTAATTAAATCAAGTATTAGGGATTTCAGCGCTTTTTCGGGGATGGACTTAAGTGCTGAAAATCATGGGATTAATTCGGGGGACGGGTTGAATTTACTCAAGGCGGCAAGCCACAGAGGCCTGGGGACAGCACTGGTGGTGCTGGTTCTCTTGAGCGCGTGTGCCCCCGTGGAACGCAGGGCCCGCCGGTACCAGACCGAGTGTTACCTGGCTCCCGACCAGTCCAACACCCTCCTGGCGAAATGGACTCGCACGCCGGTGAAGATCGCCGTCGAGCAAGGCGTCTTCTCGACCTCCGAAGTCGCGCAGATCCGCGCCGGCGCCGAAACCTGGAACACCTTCTTCGCCGCCAGCATGGGCGGCCAGGCCCTCGACTATCTCGAGGCCGGGCAGGTACGCGTTTCCGCGACGCCGTTTTCGACGCTGACCTGCGACCCGCGGGACGCCGCGATCGAGAACGACGTCTTCGTGCGCTCGATCACGATCTACAAGCGGACCACCTGGCCCGCGGAGCTGAACAACGTCATCGCGGCCACCTACAGCTGCCCCGTCGACGGGCGCCCCCTCAGGACCTTCATCGACGCGACGATCGCGCTGAACTACTAGGACTTCTGGGGCGCGGGCCTGCCGATGCCGGACATTCAGACCATTCTCACGCATGAGCTCGGGCACCTGCTCGGGCTCCGCCACAGTTGCGAGAGCGGCGACGTGACGGGAATGCCCAACTGCTCGAGCGCGCCGAGCTCCTACCGGCAGGCCATCATGAGGCCGCAGTTCGGCTTCGATGCTTTCCAGGGCCAGCAGGTCAGATCCCTGAACGAGAACGATCAGGGGCGTATGAATTGCCTCTACAAACTGACCACCACGCGCTAAATCCGGTCCGTCTCATGGATTCCGCGCTCGAACCGGTCGTCCTCTTCGAGGACCCGAACGTCATCGTCATCTCCAAGCCGGCGGGGCTTCTCTCGCAGGGCGAGCACACGGGCGACCCGAACGTCGTCGACTGGCTGCGCGCGCGCGTCGGCCGCGAGTACGTCGGCCTGGTGCATCGGCTGGACAGGAACACGTCCGGAGCGATGGTCATCGCCAAGCGGACCAAGGCCGCGCAGCGGCTCACCGACGCGCTCACGAAGGGCGCGCTCAAGCGGACGTACCTGGCCTGGATCAAGGGACGGCTCGAGTCCGAGCGGCGCTGGAGCCACGTGCTCGCGAAGGACGAGAGGACGAATACCGTTCGCGTGATCGCGGGCGGCGGCGGTGCCGGCAAGGCCGCCTCGCTTTCCGTCAAGCCGGTTCGCTTCGCCAGATGGAGCGGATTGGATCTCACGCTGGCCGAGTTCACGCTCGAGACGGGACGCTCTCACCAGATCCGGGTTCAGTCGGCCCACGAGGGCTTCGCGCTTCTCGGCGACCGCAAGTACGGCGGCTCAGCCGACCCCTTCCCCCGCCCGGCGCTTCATTCGCACCGGATCGAGTTTCCCCATCCCATCAGCCGCGAGACGCTTTCTTTCGAGGCACCGCTGCCCGCGGATTTCTCGCGGATCGAAGGCGGAAGATCCAGCCCTTGAGGTAATCCTGCTTGGGCTCGCGGACCGGGAAGCTTTGCGGGAGCGAGATCTCCTGGATCACCTCGAGCGCGAAGCCGGCGTCGCTCGCGGCGCGCGTCACCTCTTCCCTGTACTTCGCGCGCGGAACGTTCGCCGAGTTGATCGAGGTGGCGAGCACCCCGCCGGACTTCAACACCCCGAACGTGAGCCTGTGCAGGCGGTAGAGATCCTTCGAGGTCGAGAAGTTCCCCTTTTTGCCCCGCGAGAAGGACGGAGGGTCGAGGATCACGCAGTCGAACTGCGCGGGGTGCCTGGAAAGCCTGGGAAGCTTCTCGAAGACGTCGCCTGAGATGAAATCGGCGGCGCCCGACTCGAACCCGTTCAGCGCCCAGTTGTCGCGTGCCCACGTGATCGTGGGCTTCGAGAGATCGAGCGTTGTCACGTGCTCGGCGCCGCCGATCGCCGCCGCGACCGAGAGGCTCCCGGTGTAGGCGAAGCAGTTCAGGACTTTCCATCCTTCAGCGTTCGAGGCGAGCCAGCGCCTGAGAGGCTCGTGGTCCAGGAACAGCCCCGGGTGGCGCGTTCCCCTGAGGCGGATCAGGAACCGCGCGTCGTGCTCGCGCACCGGAAAAGGG
>CAYZKI010000048.1:6754-9749 GCA_964478745.1 uncultured Bacteriovoracaceae bacterium | reverse complement strand
CCTCCGGAACGCTCCCTTTCGGACGCTCGAGCACCACGGCCGACAGGATGCCCTGCGCCTCGAGGAACCGGCTCATCGCCTCGAGCGCGCGGTCGTTCGCCGTGGGCGAGCCGGCCGGGCCCGGGGACGCGGCCGATCGCTCCTCCCACTCCGTAATCCATGCGTGCGCTCCGAACCGGTCGATCGCGTAGCGCCGGAGCTCTCCGGTGCCTTCGCCCGGGCCGTGAAAGACGCGGTAGGCCTCGGACCGAGCGGAGATCTCGAGCTTCAGCCTGAGGCTCCAGGCCTTTTCGAGCTCGCGAAGATTCATGGGCCCGCCTCGCGCAGCCGCGCCACCCAGGCCGCGAAGTCCTCTGGCCATGGAGCCTCGAAGACCTCCGTGCCCGCGAGGCCGGCCAGCCCGCGGGGCAGCTCGAGCTTGCGGGCGTGGAGCGCCACCCGCCCGAACGGAATCCCTCCAGCCACCGTGGGGGCGCGGTACTTCGCGTCGCCCAGGATCGGATACCCCTGGGAGGCGAGATGGATGCGGATCTGGTGCCTCCGGCCGGTGAGCGGCAGGGCTCTCCCAAGGAACGCCTGCGCTTTCGGAAAGCGCTCCTGGACTTCGAAAGCGGTCGACGCGGAGGCGCCTCCGATCGCGGCCTTCACCTTGAACGTGGGGAGCGAGGGCACGCCCGATCCGATGAAGTCGTAGGTCTTGCGGATTTGATGGCGCGCGAACCAGGAGTTGGCCTTGCGGTGCGCTTCGCGGGTACGCGCCAGAAGGAGCACACCGGACGTTTCCAGGTCGAGCCGGTGCACCGGCCACGCCTCGCCGTGATGCTCCCGCGCCCAGGCAAGTACCTCGGGCACGCCCCGCTCGCGAGCCGAGGGACTCGCGGGAACGCTCAGCCATCCGGCCGGCTTCGCGAGCACGAGCCACTCGTCGGTCAGGCGGATCACGCTGGGGATCGGATTCTCCGAAGGCATATGCTAAGGATTCCTAGCATGAAATTTTACGGCGGTCTTTTGGTCATCCTGCTCGGTGTCGCGGTTCTCTATGCCGCTTCCGTTGCGAACGGCCCTGACTTCGAGATCGAGTTCCGCAGGGAGGTGACGAGCGGCGAGCCGGCCGCCGAGATCTCCAAGGCGATGACCGAAGTGCCCGAGTGGCCGCGCTGGTTCCACTCCCTCAAGGAAGCGCGGGAGTCGGGCTCCGGCGAAGTGCTTCTCAAGATCGAGCCCCCCAAGAAACAGTGGAAGCGCTTCGACATGAAGGTGCGCGTCCTCGAGAAGACGCCGGCGCGCCTTCGCATCGAGGTGCTGGAGGATTCGACGGGCAAGCTGACGCGGCTGTTCGAGCGCCTCGAGTGGGAAGTCAGCGCGACGCCCGGGACGGGCGAGACGCGGATCACGGGAATCTGCCGGGCGACCACGCGCCATTGGCGCTCGCGGCTCTTCGGGCGCCTCTCGCAGCGCGTGCTGATGCACCAGGTTTTCTACCCGAACCTGATCGCGCTTTCGCGGATCACGCAGCCTGCCCAGAAGGCTTTTTTGGAGACTCAGCCGTAACCGGCTGTTGGGCAGGCTCGGGCCCGGAAGGCTCGGCCGCCGGCTGCGCGGCCGCGGCTTGAGCCTTCATCCACTGCGCGAGAGGCATCCACCCCTGGATCGTGCTGCCCTGGCAGACGAAAGCCGAGGCCGGGATCGCTTCGCGAAGGATGGCCGTGTTCAGGAAGCCCGAAGTCAGCGGCCCGTGCATGGTCTGGCCGTCGAAGACCCAGAGCTGCGCGCCCGCCTGCGGAGCGGTGCCGAACATCTGGGAGTCGGCGATCTTCAGCGGCGCGCCGCCGTCGCGCCAGCATTCGCAGTCGAAGTCGAGCTCCTGCGCGAACAGGCGCGACCCGACCTGCTCGGCCGACAGCGGCCCGAGGATGAGCGAGCCGTTGTTCACCATCCAGCGCTCAGAGCGGCGGGGGATCAGCAGGCGCACGCGGGTCGCGTCGGTCTGCTCCGCTCCCCTCGGAGTGACGCTCGCGTCCTCGACCCGCACCCTGGATCCGTCATGGTCGATGTAGCCGTCGACGGACCGGTACTCGACGAGCCCGGTGTCGTTCGTGAGTTTCACTTCACCGAGCACCTCGCCGAAGAAGCGCGCCTCGATGGTGGACTGCTTCCAGACGTCGGCCGAAACCAGCAGGTCGCGGCCCGCGACGGGACAGAGACGGTCCAGCGCCCGCGCGCAGGAAACGACTTCGCCGACGATCGAGTAACGGCGGTCCTCGGGCGGGCCGATCTTGCCCGCCAGCGCGATGCCGCTGCTCACGCCCATGCTGAAGCTCAGGAGCTTCTGCCCGTCGAGGCGGAACGCCTCGTTCAGGCGCGCGAGGTCCTTTCTCAGGTCGAGACCGGTCTGGATGGCCGGCACGGGCTGCGTCCAGAAGCCGATGAAGGAGCTTCCGCCGAAGCGCTCGAAGCGGCCACCTCGCGAAAGGATGCGCGCCGACACGGTCATGAAGAAGTCGTTGAGCGAGAATGCGAGATCCTCGGGGTTCACGCGCTCGACGAGCTGGTTGAAGCTGCGGATCGAACCGTGAAGAACGATGAACTCGCGGCGCACCGGATCCTGCCGCTCGAGAAAGGTGATCGTGGGCTCGTCCGCGGGCTTGCCCGAGAGCGACTCGGGCGCGACGAACGCGAAAGCTTCCGGAATGGACTCGGTCCGCGCGGCGGCGGCGTCCTGCTGCTCCGCCGACGGAGCGGAAGGCGGAAACTCGGGAAGCTTCGAGAGCTTTTGCTCGAGGCGTCGAACGGCCGCCTGGATCCAGACTTTGAGGCGTGCCCAGCGATGAGGGCGGACCAGGAGGCCTGAGGCCGAGCGAAGGACGACTGGAATGCGCTTGGCCGGCAGCCTTCGCGCCGCGAACACGCACGCCGCCGCCACGGTGGCGAACGCGAGGAGCTTCGGGAAGATCCCCGGCGTCGTCATCGCGATTCGGACGACCGCGATGCCGAA
>CAYZKI010000048.1:0-6744 GCA_964478745.1 uncultured Bacteriovoracaceae bacterium | reverse complement strand
ATGCCGAAGAGCCCGAAGCCGCCGCCCGCGAGGATGAGCGCGCCCTGATCGCGGCCCCCGCTCAGGCTCGCGAATTTGCGAGCCACGCGGCGCTTGAAGAAGACGCGGAGTTGTCGGACTGGTCGCAAACCCACGAAATCTTTTCGGTTCCGTTGCAGGTACGCTTGAATGCCGCATGCGGTCATCCCTCTGTCCTGTCTCCTTGCCTGAATTTCGGCGCTTCCCACCCCTCTCGTCCTGCTTTAAGTAAGGAAGCTATCCCCTTGAATTGCTTATGAGACGTCTTGTCACTCTCCTTTTGCCAGCCGCTCTTGCGCTTGCCGCGTGCGCGAGCCCTCGCGTTCAGTTCGAAGATCGCGACGGCTACCGACTGGACCGCCGATGCCTCGAGAAGGAACCCGAAGCCGGGTGGCTCGACCGGGGGATTTCAGAAGGCATGCGCGAAGGAATGAGCTGCCTGCGCACGCTCGATACAGCGCAGTCACGCGCGATGATCGAGAAGTTCGAGGAGCTGCGTTCGTTCTGGGGATATTTCGAGGTGACCTGCCCGGCGGATCTCACGAAGGAGATGAGCCGGATCGCCGCGGCGGAGTCGTTCCACTACTCGAGCGGGATCCGCCCCCAGGTCGAGCTCAACATTCCCGGCATCCTCGATATGCGGAATTCGAGACGGGTTCTATCCAGCGCCGTCTTCCATGAGCTCATCCACCACTTGGGCTACAGCCACGGGAGAGACATCGATTACCCCTACGCCTGCGAGTTTCATTGCTTCCCTCCGGAGGACGTTTCCCCCGCCGAGTACGCGCCCGAGATGCGGAAGAGCGCGAAGGCCATTTGCTCAGGCGAGTTCGGCGATCCCGGCGACCTCGAGTATCTGCGGCAACTCACGAACATGATGTACGTCGCGGGCGGATACACCGAGTTCCGCCTCAAGACCCTCTTTGATTTCGCCAGAAGAAGGGTGGGAGCGCGCCCCGCGCGCCTCTTGCTGGCGATGAACCTCGTCAACGCGGAGACCCGGCGGATCGCGATCGCGTTGGGCGAGCGATGGCGCGGGCTCGAGCCCACGGTCCCGCTCTCAGCCAGGGAAAAGGAATGGGTGCACGCCCTCGAGAGGCTCAAGGTCGACTGGTCGCGATCGAAGGACGATCTCGAGCCCGTGACGGACGCCGCGGTCGAGGCGTTCGATGCGATCTTGAAGCCGGATAGCGCCTGGGGCGATCGCGTCCGGGCGGTGGCCGCGTACAGCGAAGCCTGGAAGGCCGCGCGCGACGGCCTCGAGAAGAACGGAACACGCATGAGCCCGGAAAGGGTCGAGGACCTCGAGCGCCTGGAGAAAGTCCTTTTCTGGGCGTCGATCAGAAAAGCGCGGGACTGAGCTTCAGCCGCGGAGCATTTCCCCCACCCACTCCGGAACGATTCGGCTCGCGGGCCCGGTGCGGCGCTCGCGGAACGCGCTCGCGACCGCCGAAGGCTCGAGATTGAGCTCGATGGTGCGCGCGGTCCCGGGCGCCTCGTGCACGAAGCCCGCGGCCGGATAGACGTGCCCCGAAGTGCCGATCGCGGCGAAAACGCGGCAGCCCGCGACCGCCTCGAAGATTCGCTCCATCTCGAGGGGCATCTCGCCGAACCAGACGATGTGCGGGCGCAGCGTCCCTTCCTCTTCGCAGCACTCGCAGCGGGTTACGGGATCGATCGCGCTCTTCCACTCGAAGACGCGCGTGGTCCGCGAGCAGCGGGCCTTCAACAGCTCGCCGTGCATGTGGATCAGGTTTCTCGAGCCCGCGCGCTCGTGGAGATCGTCCACGTTCTGCGTGACGAGAAGCACGTCGCCGTCGGGGCGCTTGGCCTCGAGGCGCGCGAGAGCCAGGTGGGCGGCATTGGGACGGATCACGGGGTCGAGAAGCTGCGCTCGTCTCTGGTTGTAGAAGTCCTGGACGACCCGCGGATTTCTCTGGAACCCTTCGATCGAGGCCACGTCCTCGACCCGGTGATTCTCCCAGAGCCCGTTGTGGTCGCGGAACGTCTTGATGCCCGATTCGGCCGAGACTCCCGCGCCCGTCAGGATGACGATCGAAGGAGCGCGTTTCATTTTCTCTTCTTGGCCCGCTTTTTCGAGGTTTGGGGAAGCTTCTTCGCCATGACCTTCTTGCGAAGGCCTTCCTTGTACTCGCGCAGGCGCTTGAGCAGCATGAAGTCGTCCTTCTGGCCGCCGGCGGCGAGGATCTGCACGGCGAGCAGGCCCGCGTTGAACGCGTTCCCGATGGCCACCGTCGCGACGGGGACCCCGCGAGGCATCTGGACGATGGAAAGCAGCGCGTCCTGTCCGTGCAGCGGGCCGATCGGAACGGGGACGCCGATCACCGGCAGCTCGGTGAGCGCCGCGACCATTCCCGGAAGATGGGCCGCGCCGCCCGCGCCGGCGATCACCACGCGGAGCCCGCGCTGGCTCGCGCGCCTGGCGAACTCGGCCGTCTCGTCGGGCGTTCGATGCGCCGACACGACCGAGATCTCGTGATCGATCCCGAACTCCTCGAGCGCGTCGGCGGCGGCTTTCATGACCGGAAGGTCCGAGTCGCTTCCCATCACGATGGCCACTCGAGGTCTTTTTCGCGGCTGAGTCTTTCTCATGTTTTCTCTTCCCATTCGCGCTCGATCCGATCGAGCTCAGAAATCATTCGGCTGAACCCCGCGGGATCTTCAGCGCGGAAGTTCAGGTGGCCCATCTTCCTGCCCGCGCGGGCCTGCGTCTTGCCGTACCAGTGCAGCCTCCCCGCGGCGCGGGCCACGGGCGGGGAAGCCCACTTCGGGTCGTCGCCGGGGGCGATCAGGTTTCGCATAGCGAACCGGGGCGCCGGCGCGACCTCGCCGAGAGCGGCTCCGGCGACCGCTCTCATGTGGTTCTCGAACTGGGAGCACGCGCACGCGTCCTGCGAGTAGTGCCCGGAGTTGTGAACCCTCGGAGCGAGCTCGTTCACCCAGAGCTTCTCTCCGGCACCTTTCTCGCCGGCCAGGAAGAACTCGATCGCGTGCACGCCGACGAGTTCGAGCCGGTCGGCGATCCTCGCGGCATGCTCCTGGGCGCGCTTCTCGAGCTCCGGAGCCACGCCGAACGCGGTGGCCGGGCCGTAGACGTTCCGGCAGATGCCTGACCGCTGCTCCGATACCACCAGCGGATAGGGCTTGGATTCGGCGCGCGAGCGGCAACTGACGATCGCGAGCTCCCTCGAGAAATCGATGCGCTTCTCGGCGTACACCGGAACCCCTTTCGCCAACGCGGCTTCGCAGAAGGCGAGAATCTCCTTTTCCGGCTTCGGCCCGATCAAGGTCCCTTTCCCGTCGTAGCCCAGACGCGCCCACTTGAAGACGGCGTGCCCGTCGAACTCGGCGTTCGCCCGCGACACCCAGTCGGGAAGCCCTTTCCGATCGCCCTCGAACGCCAGATAAGGGGCCGTCGGGATGCCCAGATCCTCGAGGAGCTTCTTCTGCCTGAGCTTGTCCTGCATCGTCTCGATCGCGGCGAGCCCCGGCGCGAAACGGACAACGTGACCGTTCGTCTCGCGGACCTCGGCCGCGACGCCCGCCAGAAGCTTCGTGTCGACGAACTCGTTCTCGAAGGTCACCACGTCCACGGAAAGGAGGAACCTGCGTACCGCGACCGGATCGGAGAGCGTCCCGAGCACCGCCGAGGGGGAGACGAGGGCGGCGGGGTCATCCGGACTTCCGGCGAGGACGCGCGTCGGCAATCCCAGGCGCGCGGCCGACTCGACCAGCATTCGCGCCAGCTGCCCTCCCCCCAGAACTCCGATCGTCTCCCTAGTCATGACTTGCTCTCGATGTTAGCCTTTTAAAGGTGAAGACCTCAGCCTCGTTCCATCCCACTTTCACGCCGAAGTTCGTCACCGCCGCACTGAACCAGGCCCCGGGCGGAGGCAGGCCGCCCGTCAGCCAGGCCTTCACCAGCATCACCACAGACTCGAGGAAAATCCAACCCGGAAGCTTGTTCGTTGCGCTCAAAGGCGACAACTTCGACGGCCACGACTTCATCGATGCGGCCATCCAGGCCGGCGCCACCGGCATCCTCTGCCGCAGGGGCTTCCCCGCCCCCGTCGCCTCGAACGTCACCGTGTTCCAGGTCGAAGACACGCTCATGGCTTTCCGCCAGCTTGCCGCGCGCTGGCGCCGCGAGTTCGCCATCCCGTTGGTCACGGTTGCGGGAAGCGTCGGGAAGACGACCACCAAGGAGCTCTTGGCGGCCATCCTATCCGGGAAGTACGAACAGGTTCTCAAGACCGAAGGAAGCCAGAACGGCTACGTAGGGATCCCGATCACGCTTCTCGAGCTGCGCCACACGCATGGCGCGGCCGTCGTGGAAGTGGGGATCGACGAGATCGGCGCGATGGAAAAGCACATCGCCCTGATCGCGCCGACCGCGTCGGTACTGACGGCGATCGGCCCGGAGCACCTCGAGAAGCTCATCGACGTCCCGACGGTCGCCCGCGAGGAAGGCCTGGCGCTCACCGGCGTCGCGCAGACCGGCGGCCTGGTCGCGATCAACCTCGATGACTCCTGGATCCGCCCGCACTTCCGGACGATCCGCGCGGGCCGGAAGCTCGGCTTCACGCTGAAGGGCCAGCAGCCTCCGTCCGGGTCGACAGGCGACGTGCTTCAGGGCGCGGTTTCCGCCGACGGCGAGACGCTTCAGATCGGATCCGAGCGTTATTCCCTTCCCCTGCCCGGCTCTCACAACGCGGCGAATCTGATGACCGCTATCGCGGTCGCGAAAGGGCTTGGGCTCACGCCTGACGAGATCCGCAAGGGGCTCGCGCGCTTCAAGGGCCCGAGCGGCCGATCCGAGATGAAGGAGCTCCCCGGAAAGCGCCCCGTGATCTGCGACTACTACAACGCGAACCCGACCTCGGTCGAAGCCGGGCTCGAGATCCTGACCCGGACGGCCGGGAAGAGCGGCGGCAACCGTGCGCGCTGGGCGTGCCTGGCCGATATGCTCGAGCTCGGGCCCGAAGAGGAAAGCTTCCACCGCGCGCTCGCCGAGCCGATCGCCCAGATGGGCATCGAGCACGTGCTCCTTTACGGGCCCAGGATGATGGCCCTCTCGCAGGAGCTGGCCGAGCGCAAGAGCGCGGGCCGCTTCTCAGGCGAGGTTCGCCACCTGAACTCGCACGAGGAGATCGCCGAAACCCTGCTTTCCAGCGCGAAAAGCGGCGAGCCCATCCTGCTCAAGGGCTCGCACAGCATGAAAATGGAAGAGGTCTGGAAGATCCTCGAGACTCAGGCTAAGAAGCGCTGGTCGTGATCCCCACCGAAGTATTGAGCGCGTCAGCGCCGAATATCCGCAGGCTCGGCGAGGCGCTTCGCCGTGGCGAGCTCGTGGCCATGCCGACGGAGACCGTGTACGGGCTCGCCGGGAACGCGCTCGATCCGGGGGCGCTCGCGGCGATCTTCAAAGCCAAGGAGCGGCCGACCTTCGATCCCTTGATCGTCCATATCGGCGAGACGACTCTCCAGGGCTTGCTCGATGCAGGGATCGTCGACGGGGCACGGATTCCGACGGGCCTGCGCGACGCGCTCGATCGGATGGCTTCCGCTTTCTGGCCCGGCCCCCTGACGCTCGTCCTGCCGAAGACTCCGCGGGTGCCCGATCTGGCGACGAGCGGGCTTCCCACCGTCGCGGTGCGATCGCCCCGTCACCCGGTCGCGCAGGCGTTGCTTCGCGAGGCCGGCGTTCCGCTCGCCGCGCCGAGCGCCAACCGCTTCGGACGAATCAGCCCGACTACGGCGCAGGCCGTGCGCGAGGAGCTCGGAGGCAGGATCCCGTGGATCCTGGATGGCGGCCCTTGTGAGGTGGGTCTTGAGTCGACGATCGTGGGCATGAGCGCCGACGGCTCGGGTGAGCTGGAGCTCCTTCGCGCCGGCGGAGTTCCGATCGAGAAGATCGAGGCGGTGCTCGGCTACCGCCTGAAGCGCCGGACGAGCGTGGCGGTGGCGGGAACGGCCGCGGTGGCTCCAGGAATGCTCGAGTCGCATTACGCGCCAGCGAAGCGGCTCGAAATCCTGCCGGCGGCGGTTCGGGATCTGCCGGAGTCGTTTCGGATCGCGGCAGCGGAGGTTGTCGGACTGCTCGCGTTCTCGGGCGACGAGGGTGAGCTGTCGAAGAAGTTTTCGGCCCTGCGGGAGGGCCCGGTCCGGGTGCGGGTCCGCGTGCTCAGCCGCACCGGCGATCTGGACGCAGCCGCGCAGGCGCTTTTCGCCGCGATGCGAGAGCTTGACGCGAGCGATGCGGAGGTGATCTACGCGGAGCCGTGTCCTTCGTCGGAGGGATTGGGCTTCGCGATCGCGGATCGGCTGCGGAGAGCGGCGGCTCCGCGGGGGTAGCGGTGCCTTGGGTTCCGCTGGCGGAGCTGCGAGTTGGCCGGGCTTGCGTGCTGACGCTGGGGCCGAAGCCGCAGGGGGGCGCGAGGCAACCTCACCGGATGGCTTGCCATCGGGCGGGGTTGGGCGGCGGCGCTGGGGCTTGAGTGCTCCGCCAGCGGAGCTGTGGGCTTGAGTGCTCCGCCAGCGGAGCTGTGGGCTTGCGTTGCTCCGCCAGCGGAGCTGACGGACTTAGATCACGGAGCTGAAGTGCGTAGATCACGGAGCTGCGATGACTGAGCTTCGGAGCTGCGATGACTGAGCTTCGGAGCTGCGATGACTGAGCTTCGAAAACTTTTTCATTCTCATTTGTAG
>CAYZKI010000047.1:12910-13166 GCA_964478745.1 uncultured Bacteriovoracaceae bacterium | reverse complement strand
TCTCGGGCTCTTCCGGGTACACGTCGATCGCCGCGCCGGCGATATGGCCGGACTTGAGAGCGGCGGCCAGCGCGTCGATGTCGACCACCGTCCCGCGGCTCGCATTGATCAGGAAGGCGCCTTTCTTCATGGCTTGAAGCTGCGGAGCCGCGATCATCAAGTGCGTCTGCGGCGTGGCGGGGACGTGAAGGGTGATGAAGTCGCTCTCGGTGAGGACCTCCGCGAGCGTGTTGCACCCGCGCGCGTTTCCGAGAGG
>CAYZKI010000047.1:7621-12900 GCA_964478745.1 uncultured Bacteriovoracaceae bacterium | reverse complement strand
CGTCATAGAAGATCACGCGCATGCCGAAGGCCTCGGCGAGCGTCGAGACCTGGCTTCCGATGTGCCCGTACCCGATGATGCCCAGGGTCTTTCCGCGGATCTCGTGACAGCCGCTCGAGACCTTCTTCCAGACGCCGCTGTGAAGCTCGTTGTTCCGCTGCCCGAGCTGGCGCGCGAGCATGATGATCTCGGACAGGATCATCTCCGCGACGCTGCGGGTGTTCCCGAAGGGAGCGTTGAAAACCGGGATGCCGCGCCTCTTGGCGGCGTCGAGATCCACCTGGTTGGTCCCGATGCAGAAGCAGCCCAGCGTGAGCAGGCGCTTGGCTTCGTTCAGCACCTCGGCGGTGACCTGCGTCTTGCTGCGGATGCCGAGGATGTGGACGTCGCGGATCTTCTCTTTTAGCTGCTCCGGCGAGAGGGCGCCCGAGAGAGTCTCGACCTGGAAGCCTTCGCCCGCGAAGATCTTGTTCGCCAGCTGATGGATGTTCTCGAGAAGCAGGACTTTGATCTGGTCTTTTGGATACGAGGTGGGCGGGAATGAAGTTGGGCTGGCCATACCCCTGGACTATAGCCTAGGGCCCTGAAAAGTGGTTAGGATCTTGAAAAGATGGCACCCAAGTTCCGAGGCAGAAGCGACGAATGGCTGGACGACGAAGACACGTCCCAGGCCTCTCGTGGAAAGCCGCGCGCGAAGAAGCCGAAGGGCCAGGAGCTCGCTCCGGAACTGGCGAACGCCACGGTCGTCGAGGTCTATCCGAATCAGTGCCGCGTCCGCCTCGACCCTCCGCTCGAAGGGCAAATACTCTGCAGCTACCGTCGGACTTTCGTCGCGGGCGCGGGAGCCGATGGATACCGCGAGAGATCGCCTGTCGCCGTGGGCGATCGGGTGCAAGCGAGCCGCTCGAGCCCGGACTCGGGCGTCGTGGAAGGAATCTGCGCGCGCCGGAACTTCCTCGCGCGCCCGGCCCCGGGCCGCGACTCCGGGAATGTCATCCATGTCCTCGCCGCGAACGTCGATCTGCTCGTGATCCTCGCGGCGCTGCATGAGCCCGAGTTCAGTCCCGGGCTCGTGGACCGTTTCCTGATCGCCGCCAGCGCGGCCGGCATTCCAGCGCTTCTTTGCGTCAGCAAGATCGACCTTCGGCGAAAGGAGCCGCTCAAGGAGGAAGAGGTCCCTTGGCGGATCTACTCCGACATCGGGATCGAGGTGATGCTCGAGAGCGCGAAGACGGGCGAAGGGCTCGATCGCCTGCGCGAGAGGCTTGCCTCCCTGTGCGTGGTCTTCTGCGGGCACTCCGGCGTCGGCAAGACTTCGCTGCTGAGACGGCTCGCCGAAACGGAAGTCGGGAAGGTGGGAGTGGTCAGCGACGTCACCGGAAAGGGACGGCATACCACCACGGGAGCCGTCATGGTTCCCGGGCCGAGGGGCTCGCGCTGGATCGACACGCCGGGCGTGAAGGAGTTCGGCCTCCTGGGGATCACTCCCGAGCGGCTGGCCGATTACTTCCCCGAAATGAGGTCGCTCGCCTGCCGCACGGAACACGGCTGTTTGCACGAGCGCGAAGCGGACTGCCAAGCCCGCCCGCTCGCGCGCCACTCCAGCTATCTCCGGATCCTCGCTTCGTTGAGAGAAGCGCAGGAAACCCGGGAAAAAGACGCATAGCAGGGTATTTTTATTGCAGCGCTCCTCCACCGTGTTGCTGAGGCTGGTTTTCCTGCACGGCCGGTACGAAGACTCGACGAGCTGGGAGCCCCTCAGTGAGAGATTGTCTCGCGGGCTCGAGCGCACGGAAGGGGACCTCGAGTTCCTCGCCGTCGATGTCGGCGGGGCCGACGCGACGACGCTGACCCGCCAGGCGCAAGCGCTGATCGATCTGCTCGAGGGGGTCATACCCGAAGGCTCGCGCATCGTGCTCGTGGGCCACGACACGGGCGGCGCGCTCGCCCAGGTGGTCGTGGCGCTGGCGCCCTCCCGGGTTTCCGGGCTGGTTCTCATGAACACCGCCTCCCCTTTCCTGCCCTGCGACCCGATTCCCTTCGAGAGAATGCTCTTGAGCGGCCTCCACTCATCGCATCCCGGCTACGTCGAGCGCCTGCTGCGACAGGGCGCGGGCTGGGGCTCGCACGGCAGGTGGCCCAGCCCCGAGGAGCGCGAGCCCTGGAAACGGGCGATCGCCTCGCAGCACGTGCCCTCCCTGCTGCTTTGGGGCTCCCGCGACCGCGAGCAGTCGCTCGAATGCACCCGCGAGGCGTTCAACCTCTTCCGCGAGGCAAGGCTCGCCTCCTGCGAGTGCGGGCACTGGCCCCACCTCGAGGCGGTCGATTGGACCGCCGACAGGATGCAGGAGTTCATTTTTCAGCTTCGCTACGGTACTTATCGGGTGAATGACAAAAGACGGGCCTAAGCGCCATTCTCCCCAGGCCGGGTCGGCCACTTCCGGCTCGCCCTTTTCCCGGTCGTGGGAGGCCCTGCTCACCACCACGGTGCATCTCGACTCGCTCCTGTACAAGCTTTCGCCTCGCGATAAGAGCCGGCTCGCCCGGATCCTTCCCGTCATCCTCATGAGGCCGCACGCGATATCGGAAACCGCGGGCATCGAGCTCCGCAAGGGCGAGCCCTGGAGCCTCGATGCCGAGCGCATGGCCCGCTGGCCGGGCGCGGAGCGGCTGTTCCGATGGCTCGATGACCGGGTCCGTGAGGGCGCCGCGATCGAAAGCCTTGCGCTTCCCGCGAGCGAGCACGATTTTCCGCCCAGGATGATCGATGAGCTCGGGCGCAGCTGGGGCGAAACGGCCGCCGCGGAGCTGGCGGCGACGCTCGCGTCGCCCGCGCCGATGAGCCTTCGCGTGTCCCATCGCTCGAGCCCCGAGGAGCTCATCCGGATGCTCGATCCGGAGCGCCTTCCCGTCCGGGTCGCGCGCGGAGACCTCGCGCCCGGCTCCGTTTCCCTGTCCGGATATGCCCAGGTGCTGAACACCGACGCGTTCCGCGATGGGCTGTTCGAGATCCAGGACGAAGGCTCCCAGGTGATGGCGCATTTCGCGCTCAGGCCGGAAAGCTTCGCGCCGCTCCTGCAGGAGCGGCCCGGACACGCCGCCTGGCCCGCGGGGGGCCCCCCGCAGCCGCTTCCTTCGCTGCCTTCCTCGTTGCGTGTCGTCGACGCGTGCGCCGGAGCCGGCGGCAAGAGCCTCGCCTTCGCCGACGCACTCCGGGGCGGCGGGCGGGTGTTCGCCTATGACACCGTCGCAGGCAAGCTCCAGGCGCTGAAGAAGCGGGCCACCCGCGCCCAGTACCGGAACATCCAGACGGTGGTCGTTCCCGAGCGTCTCGAAGCGAGCGCGGAGCTCATGGGAGGCAAGTTCCGCGAGAGCGCCGATCGGGTGCTCGTCGACGCGCCTTGCAGCGGCTGGGGCGTGCTGCGCAGGAATCCCGACATCAAATGGCGTCAGGGAGCTGACGAGCCCGAGCGTCTCGCGGCGCTTCAGCTGAGACTTCTCGGCACCTATCAATCGCTCGTCGCCAGGAACGGCATCCTGACCTTCGGGGTCTGCACGTTCCGGAAAGCCGAGACGCTGGACGTGGTGCAGGCGTTCAATCAGGCTCACGGCGATCGTTTCGAGCCGGTCGCGGGCGGTTACCTGGGGCCCGGGCCCTGCGATGGGTTCTTCATGCATGCCTGGAGGAGAAAAGCGTGAGCGGCGGAGCGTGGTCACTGGCGAAGGGCTTCCTGTTTCGCGTCGACGCGGAGTCGGCGCATCGCTTCGCGACGAACGCGGTGCTTCTGGCGAGCCACGCGGGCCCTCTTCCGCTCCGCTGGATCGCCGGAAAGAGCCTTCCAGGCGCCGAGCGAGTCGTTTTCGGCAGAAGGTTCAGGAATCCGGTCGGTCTTGCGGCGGGTTTCGACAAGAACGCGGAGCTTCTTCCGGTTCTTCCCGAGCTGGGCTTCGGATTCGCCGAGATCGGCACCGTCACTCCGCGGCCGCAGGCGGGAAATCCCCAGCCGCGCCTCTTTCGCGCGCCGGAGCGCCAGGCGATCTTCAATCGAATGGGTTTCAACAACCTCGGCGCCCCCATCGTCGCCGAGCGAGTGCGTCGTGCGAGACCCGGGTTGCCGCGGGATTTCAGGGTCGGGATCAACGTCGGGAAGAACAAAGACACCGACGCGGCCGACGCGGCACGGGACTTCGCCGCGGCGGCGGCTCCCTTCGAGGGGCTCGCCGACTATCTCGTCGTGAACGTCAGCTCGCCGAACACTCCCGGCCTTCGCGATCTGCAGAGCGAAGACGCCCTGAAGCGAATTCTTGAGGCGGTAGGCGAGGTTGTGGCTCGCTGGGCGGAGAAGCCTCCGATCCTGCTCAAGCTCGCCCCGGAGATTGAAGCGGCGCCGCTGACCCAGCTGATCCAGGCGCTCGAGGCTTCCGGCGGAGTCAGCGGATGGGTCCTCACGAACACTTTGGGAGGAAACTACGAGCGCGTCGATGGCGTGACGCTTCCCGGAGGGTGGAGCGGGAAGCCTTTGTCGTCGCTTTCGCGCCAGCGCCTGGCGACCGCGCGCTCCGCGACGCGGCTTCCGATCATCTCCGTGGGCGGCATCCTCGACGAGGAAGAGGCCTGCGCGCGCCTGTCGATGGGCGCGGACCTGGTTCAGATCTACTCGGGTTGGATCTTCGCGGGGCCGCGCCTTCCCCATCGGATCGTCAGGCGCGTGCTCAGCGAAAAGAAGTGAAAACAAGCGTAAAACAGGCCCTAAAAACGCGAAAGCCCCAGGCCGCAGCCTGAGGCTTTCAAAAAGACAAGAGCTAGAGAAGAGTTACTTCTTCTTCTTCTTGGTGCTCTTCTTCTTCGCAGTCTTTTTCTTAGCGGCTTTCTTCTTAGCCATGTTTTCTTTCCTCCGTTAAGGGCGCCGCTTAAAAAAATCGGCGCCACAATTCGATGTTACATCGATCTCCCCATCGATCAAGCAGTGATTGCATTTTTTTGAAACTTTTTTTCTCGCGCGACTTCGTCGCTTCACCTCGCTCACTCGTGTGTCTTGCACGACAGAGCGTGCATCGCGCGAGCTCAGAGATAGTAGTGAAAGAGAATCGTGGAGTACGTTTCGGTTTCAGCGCTGAGATTGTTGGGCTGCTCACGGAACTGCAGCTCCGCTTGAATTTCGAAATGCGGGCGGGGAAACAGCTGTGTTCCGAGGCCGTAGCTGATGACCGCCGACTCCGGAACGGAGCGATTCGACTTGAGATACTGCTGAACCAGGTATCCGTGGATCCCCTGGAGG
>CAYZKI010000047.1:5031-7611 GCA_964478745.1 uncultured Bacteriovoracaceae bacterium | reverse complement strand
GAACTCGTAGTCGGCGCGAAGATACTGCGCCACCGCGCCAACTTTCGTGCCGGTTTGCGGTTTGCGATCCGCGAAATCGAGCTCGGCCATGATGAACGAGCGTTCGGACAGCCCGACGATCCCGAAAAGCCCGTAAACGGTCTTGCTTGTACCGCTGGGAAGCTTGCCGCCGTAGTAGCTCAGGCCCACTTTGGAGCGCGGCGGAAGGAAGTAGCTCACGTTCACCGCTTCACCGCGCTCGAGATCCCCTCGCAGCGTGGTTCCGATGTCGATCGCCCTGCGGCGGCCGAAGATCGCAGTCGCATGGACCTCCCAGGGATCCTGGGTGAAGGTCAGCTCGAGGTTATGAGTCTCGGTGCCCTGATCGAGGAATGAAATTCCTCTTCGAATGAAGAGAGTGTGTTCGGCGGTGCCCAGCCCGTACATCGGCTGGAAGAGGCCGAAGCGCGCCGAAAGCACCTCGATCGGCCTCCAGAGCAGGTACTGCCTGCGGCTCATCCACTTCGTGTTCCACTCGATCTCGCGGGTGGCTGGATTCGACTTCGCCGTGAACTCCTGGCCGATGGTCGCGACGAGAGTCAGCGTCTTCCACGTGACCGCGGCTTCGAAGTCGAGCTGCATGGGAATCCAGTCGGCGGATTCCACCGCGGCGGTATTCTGGGTGAACCTCACCACTCGCGCGTCGCCGCCGAGGCCGAGCCACTCCGGAAGCTCGCCGAAAACCCCGTGCGCGAAGCCGGATTCCTTCTCCTTCACCTTGAACTTGCCGGCGCCCGGCCAGCTCAGGATCTCGCGCGACAGCTCGCGGCCGTACGCGGTCGGCAAGCCGCCGCCGCTGGGGGAATAATGACAGGTGACGCACGAGAAGTACCCGTGACGGACGAGCTCCGGGAAGGCATGCGCATTCGAGGCGGCGAAGGCCGAGATCGCGGCAAGAAGGAGGAATGGGGTGCGCACATCTGCGTATTACCGCAGAATCGGCCGGCGAACCAGAGCCAGACGCGCGAGAAGCCACGCGAGCGCGAGGAGCGCGATCTCGGCGATGCCGCCCCAGGGAGGGCCGCCGCTTCCGCGGTTCTTCGTCTGGATCCGTCCGCAGAACAATCCGCCGTCGAGGTTGATGTTCGAAAGGTCTCGAAGCGCGTAGTTGAGCGTTAGCCCCGTCAGGCAGGGCGCTGCTGCCGCGGAAGTCGTCGAGGGGACGATGGTCACCTTCACGCGGACGTAGGGATAGTCGTCGAGCTCGCTGATCGCGGCTTTTGGAACGGTTTTCGTGAAGTTTGTCCCGTCGAAGGAGCCCTCGTAGCGTACCGCGAGCGTGCCGCTGTTTCCGCACGCGCCGCTGGTCAGGATCGTTTCCGTCGGCTCCTGGAAGTAGATGTAACGAGTGCTGAAATCGATGACCTTAGAGTAAATGACGTACTCGGCCCCGGAGCCCGTGGTGACCTGCGAATAGACGGTCGAGGACGCCGGAGTGCTCGCGGGCCCGGCATACGCGGCGTCCGAGCCCTCGACGCGGAAGATTCCCGCCGATCCGTCGCCGCCGAAGAAGTTGGGCGCGAACGGCACGCTCTGCCCACCCAATCCCCCCTGAACGTCGACTGCTCCTCCGCCAGTGATCGCACCTGCCGACTGGAACCAGACGGAGCCCCCCGCGCCGCCGCCGCCGCCGGCTCCCGAGGACGTGTTGTCCGGAGTGTTCTGGTCCTGGGCTGCGCCGCCGTCTCCGCCCTTGGCCGAGATCCCGGCGCCGGGATTCACCAGAATGGAATCGAGCGCGGTGATGCGGACCGCCCCGCCCCCCGCGCCGCCGCCGCCGCCGATGATCGGAACCGCTCCGGTGAATGCGCCGCCGCCTCCGCCGCCTGCTCCTCCCACGAAGATCGTCTCGAAGGCGCCCGCGATCGTCGCGGCCGCGGCGCAGGTGCCCGCGGCGGGACCGCCATATCCGGGGCCGGCGTCGACGCCGCCGCCGTGAGTCCCGTTGCAGCCTCCGCCTCCGCCTTGAACCGAAGCCGCGGTAGACGTGCGGTTGCCGCCGTCTCCCCCGTCCGTAGGGTTCGGATCGAGCTCGTCCGCGGGTGGGACCGCCGCGCTGCCTGCTCCTGCATCGGCCACGAGAGTCGAGCTTCGTCCGCCTGCGCCGCCGGTCGCGCGTCCGGAGCCCCCTGAGCCGGGATCCGTTGCTCCCGAAGTGTTGTTCTCTCCCGGCGACCCATCGACGTAAATCACGCCATCCACCACGACCGCGCCGAGGACGCGGATCACGAGCGGCCTGCTGCCGGTCACCTCGATCGTGTTTCCCGCGCTCAGCGTGAAAGAGGTGAACTCGTAGGTGGACTTGACGTCCGTGTTGAAGGTGATGGTCGGAAGGGCGACGGTGATCCCGCTCTGCGCCGGCCCGTCGCTGAACGCGCCATCCGTTCCCAGGCCGAAGTACAGCTCCTTGCCGGCCACTCCGCCCGGCGAAACGCCCACCTGAAGCCTTCCGTCGCGGGTATTCCAGAAGCCGGGGCGCCAGGTCTCGCTGCCCGAAGGCTGCTTCGGGTCCCACTGGCTGGATGAGCCGAAGTTGAAGAC
>CAYZKI010000047.1:0-5021 GCA_964478745.1 uncultured Bacteriovoracaceae bacterium | reverse complement strand
TACTCGTCGGCGCGCGAGACGCCGGGCGCGGCGGCCGCGGAAAGAACGAGAGGCAGGGCCAGGAGCTTCTCGAACGAACGTCCGCGCCTCTTCACGATCCGCCTCCTTTCCCCGAGCTTCCGAGGTGGATCGTCGGCGCGATCCAGAACGCCCACGACGTCGATCGCGTCGCCACGGGCTTCGTCCACGCCGTGTAATTGCCGTCGAACTGCGCGCGCCCGCTCATCCAGCTGTTGCCCAGCTTCCAGAACGGGAAAGTCGCCCAGAGGCTCCCGTGCGTGCCCCAATGGTCCTTCGTGAGGAATCCGGTCAGCGGCAGCACGAGCGACGCCCCGAGCAGGCCGTCGCGGCCCAGTCGGGCGCTGGCCCAGATCCCGGGGCCCGCGGAGATCGATCCCTGCGCGTCCACCGTCTGGAGGCCCGTCTTTTCCCACTGGAAGGTGCGGTCGATCGTGAAGCCCAGCGCCGATTGGACACCCCTCCGCGCTTCGGGCTCCTCGCGGAGCACGTCCAGCCTGAGGCGGAACGCGGAGACCTCGGGCTGCTCCGGCATCCGCGAGTCGGTCGCGCTCGCGGCGCGCTCGTACGTCGCGACGTTGCCGATCAGCCTCGCTGTCCACCGATCCTGGTTCCGCGGCGCGGTCATCGCCTCCAGGCCGAAGTGCTGCTGGAAGTAGAGGGCCGGAAAGCTCACGGAAGCCAGGGCGGCGTCCCCGCTCTGGCTCTGGTGAGCCGCGCCGACGCCGAAAAAGAAGGACCACTGCGAGGTCGGGGCCTCCGCGCTCGGCTGCTCGACCTCGGACACCGAGACCAGCCCCGCGTCCGTGGCCTGCCTCTTCGTCGCCTCGACGTGCACGGCCTCGCGATCCTCGACGGGCCCGGTGCCCTCGGTCGCGGAGAAGGTCTGCGGTTTTCCGGGAGCGTTGAGCGTGGCAACCACCGGCTTCGATTCCTTCTTGAGGACGATGGGCTTCGGAGCCGAGTACTTCCCGACCTTGCCCGTGACGCTCACCGAAGCGACGCGGTAGAAGACGCGGCCCTTCGTGTTCTCCATCCCGCGCTCGTACTCCCAGGTCCATTCAGGCGCGTCGCTCTGCACCTCGATCAGGGTGTCCTTGAAGCTTTGGGTCTTGGAGATCTGAACGCGGTAACGGGTGGCCCCTTTCACGGGCTGCCACTTCAGATGGACCTGATAGCGCTCCGGTTCGGCCTCGGCCGCGTTCGCGGAGGCGACGATCGCGTCCGCGAGCCACTCGAAGAAACCGCGGAGCTTGAAGATCCGGGTGTGGGTCGGCGCGGGCTGCGCGGCTGGCTCCGCCTTCGGCTCGATCTTGGGATCGAACAGCTCCGCCGGCGGAGGAAGGCTTTCCTCTTCCGGGACAGGGGCCCGCACCATGAGCTTGCGCGTCGCGCTCCAGTCCGACTTCTTGCCGTCGGCGAGGACCGCGCGGACCCGCCAGTCGATCTCGCCCGCGGGAAGGCGCTCGACGCGGGCGAAGACCTGCTTCGACGTCTGCGTGCCCAGGCCGACGAGCTCGAGCTCGTAGCGGGTCGCGCCCTGCGTCTCGGTCCACGAGAAATCGACGGCGTGCTCGGTGCTCGCGGTCGATCCCGCCGGAGGGAACCTGAGCTCGATCGCGGGAGCGGGGGCCGCGAAGGTGAAGCGCTCCACTCCGCTCGCGATCGTCCGGTTGCCCGCGGCGCGCACGCGCCAGTACCAGGCCTGGCCGGGAGCCTCGTCGGGCGGAAGCTGGAGCTCGCTTTCGACCGCCTGGAGGGGACGCGACGCGGCCGGAATCGTCTTTCTCGCGACAGGGGCCTGGAAAGTCTCCTCGCGGCTCACCTCGAGCTGGAATGCGGCCCCGTGAATGCTCGCGACGTCCACGTTCCAGCGGAACTTCACCTTGCTGCCGGTAAGGACCTCGCCGCCCCTCGGCGCGACCAGGAGAATCGGGAGCTTCCGCGCCGCGACCGAGCCGTCCTGGGCGATCCTTCCCTCTTCGCCCGCCTTCACGGCGGGGGTGGCGCCGGTTCCGGCGACAACGGCGACCTCGCCGGCGCGCACCAGGAACTCCCCGTCCGCGCGGAGCGATACGTCGGCGGTCGGAGCCACGGCCACCTTCGCGTCTCCCACCTGGACTTCGAGCGAAGCGAACTTCGGCGCGCCCGGCTCGGCGCCTTTCGGCATCCTGTGCAGCGATCCGCGCAGCAGGCGGACGGAGAGCCGTTCACCGCCACCGCCCTCTGCGCTCGCGGACCTCTCGACCTGGATCAGCGAGTTCTCGTCGACGACCAGTCCCGTTCCGTCGAGGAACGCGATCTCCGCGCGAGCGCGATCGCCCGTGAGCACGCTCTGCTTCCGTTCGAGGGGCATTCCCGTCTTCGCGGGATTCCACACGAGGTCTCCCGACGTCTGCACTTTGACGCTGTTGTATGCCGCCGCGAGCTCGGCGACGCGCGAGCTCGAAGCGCGCGGAGGATCGGGAGTGAAGAAGCTCTTCTCCGAGAGAAGCAGGTACGTCTCGACGCCGAGGGCGCCGAGGAGCGCGGCGGTCGCAAGCCTTTGCTTTGCCCGGTTGGGATTCGCCGCTATAATGAGATCTTCGGCTCTCGCCATGAACCTTAATATTCTATGACCCCGAAGGTGAAATTTCCAATTCGGGCCAAGCTTTTGCTGCTGATGAGCGGGGTCATTTTCGCCGCGATCGCGGCTTACCTGGCCCTGGCGGTGAGTATCTTCAGGGAAGACAAGACGTCCCTGATCTACGAGTTGAACGCGAGCACCGTCAGGACTTTGGCGGCGGAGGTGGACTCGTCGCTCTCGAAGGTCGCGGACAAGATCCGCCTGCTGACCCAGGGACATCGGGACGCCGAATGGACGCGCGCGGTGCTCGAGTCGGAAGCGGACCTGGTCTCGTACGTCCTGTACCGGCCCACGGCCGAAGCCGACCGCTGGGCGCCGGTCGCCACGATCCGCAACGCCGACTATCTGAAGATGTACGGCCTCCCTGCCGACGCGATCGAGAAGATGCGCCAGGATAACCCGCTTCCCTTCGCGGCGGTCCTCGCCAAGGGAAGCTGGGTCGGCAACTCGACCCTTCCCGGCGGTGCCCCGATCCTGACTCTCGCGCTCGCGGTCAAGATCGAGGGCTCGGGCGAGTTCGTGGCCGTGGCGGATCTGAAGCTGGATCGCCTCCTCAAGCTCCTCGCGGACCGGGGCATCGCGACGGTTTACATCGTCGATCAGGACGGCCGGGTCGTGGCGCATCCCGAGGCGAAGCTCGTCAGCGCGCGCGCGAGCCTCACGGAGATCCCGATCGTGAAGGAAGCGATCGCGGCTCCCGTCGCGATGCAGCTCAAGCCCTTCGACTGGCTCGGCGCCCGCTGGCTCGGGGGTTACGCTTCGGTCGGCATCGGGGGCCTCACGGTGATCTCGCAGATCGAGGAGTCGCAGGCGTTCCGCGCCTCCAGGCGTCTCATCGAGAAGTCGGCCCTTTTCGGCTTGCTGATCCTCACCGCCGGCCTTCTCATCTCCGGCTGGGTGGCCGGCGGCTTCACCGGGCCGATCCGGAGGCTCCTCGAAGCCACGGAAAAGCTTTCGCGCTGGGAGTTCGGCGACTCCGTCTACGTCCGCAGCAACGACGAGATCGCGCATCTCGCGCGCGCCTTCAACTCGATGGCCACTGATCTCCAGAACCAGCGCAAGCAGCTCGAAGCGAACCAGGCGGAGCTCGAGCTCAAGGTGAAGGAGCGCACGGCGGCTCTCGAGGCCCAGAAAGCGATGCTGTCGGAGGCCCAGGAGGCGCTCATGCGCACGACGCGGCTCGCTTCGCTCGGCGAGCTCGCCGGCGCCGCCGCGCACGAGGTGCTGAATCCCGTGAACAACATGAACATCCGCGTGGAACGGATCACCAAGAGCATCCGAGACCTGGACACGCGGGATGCGCAGCTCATGGAGGAGATCGTCGGGGGCTGGAAGAAGGCGTACGACGAGAAGGGCTGGGCGGGTCTCGAGGCCGAGCTCAAGAAGCCCGCCAGCGGGAAGACGCTCCTGGAGGAGGATCTGGAAAACCTGTCCTCTCTCTCGAGGGACGCGAAGTCGCGCGCCTCCGAGCGCGAAAGGGACATGGGTTTCCTCGCCGCCGAGATCGGCCGCGTGACCAAGATCATCAACAACATGCGCTCCCTGTCCCGGGTCGGGGGCGAGCGCCGCCCGTTGGACGTCCACGTCCCCATCGAGAGCACCGCAGTCACCCTCAGCGACTTCCTCGCCAAGCGCAACGTGACCTTCATCCAGGATTTCGGCTCGTCGGCCCGCAACGAATACATGGTCGTCGGGGATCGCGACGAGCTCGTTCAGGTATTCACGAACCTGATCCGGAACTCCGCGCAGGCCATCCAGGCGGCCGAGCGCAGGGCCGGCGAGATCCGCGTCTCCACCCGCAGGAACGGCCCGCGGGTCGAGGTGCGCATCACGGATAACGGCACCGGCATCCGCAAGGAGCACCTGGGAAAGGTCTTCGAGGCCAGCTTCACCACCAAATCTTTGGCGGAGGGGACCGGTCTGGGCCTGAGCATCAGCCGCCGGTTGGTGCGCGCGTTCAACGGCGACATCGAAATTGAAGAAAGTGTCGAAGGCAAGGGGACGACCTTTTTGATCTGGCTCCCGGCAGCCTCGTGATACCCTTTATAGCGGGTGTGTGGTGACAGAGAATAGGACCGTTCTCATCGTCGACGACGAGCCGGAGACCCTCAAGGGTTACGCGGAGTTTCTCGCGCCGTCGCCGGCCGCTCCGGCACGGAAGAGCTCGCGCTCCGCGGGGGCCGTAGCGTCCTCTCCCAATGCGGAAGGCTACAACCTGCTTCTCGCCAAGACCGGCGAGGAGGCCGTCGAGCTGTTCAAAGCCGAGATGGCGGCGGGACGCCGGGTGGCCGCGGGCTTCTTCGACGTGAAGCTCGGAAGCGGGATGGACGGCCTCGCGACGATCCAGGCCATCAAGGCCGTCGATCCGGAGATCTTC
>CAYZKI010000046.1:0-13221 GCA_964478745.1 uncultured Bacteriovoracaceae bacterium | reverse complement strand
GCTCTCGTCGCTCGCGGACTTCGTCGACCAGATCCGCGTCGAGGACGACATTCCCTCGGGCAAGTCGCTCCCGATCGAGAAGACCGAGATCCCCGAGATCGCCTCGCTCACGTCGAGCTTCGAGCAGCTTCTCCAGCGGCTGCGCGGTTACCGCACCTTGAACGTGCGGCGCCTGCTCATCGAGAAGCGCCAGTCCGACATCATCGCCGCCTCGATCACCGACGGCATCCTGCTTCTGCGCGATGACGAGATCCTTTACCTGAATCCCGTCGCCGAGCGCATCCTCGGCATCTCCGCGAACGAGACTCCCATCCCGACCCAGACGGGGAGCCGCCATTCCGGGCGCTTCGCGGGGCGCTCGCTGAGCCTGCGCGGCCTGATCGAGCGGGATAAGAAGATCGAGGCCGAGAACAAGACGCCGGGCCAGCCCAGGAAGCCCTCGGGCCCGCGCGCGGTCCTCGACGCCATCTCGCGCACCATGCCCGTCGAGCTCACGCTCACGCAGGAGGACCGCAAGGCGAGCTACCTCATCACGGCGGCCCCGCTTTCCTACGATCTCGTCGAGCAGATCGAGCATTCGGTCGGCACGAGCGTCGACCAGGTGCTCGAGCGCTTCCAGGCGAACACGCTCGTCGTCGCCCGCGACGTGACGATCGTGCGCGAGAGCCAGGAGGCGAAGAGCCATTTCCTCGGCACGCTCTCCCACGAGGTCAAGACCCCGGTTACCAGCCTGACGATGGCGACGAGGCTGCTCAAGAAGTCGATCGACCAGATCCAGAGCCCCATGCACCGCAGCCTGATCACGACCTGCGCGGACGACGTCGACCGGCTGCGGCGGCTGCTCGAGGACCTGCTCACCGTTTCGCGCTTCGACACGCTCGCCCAGCGCCTGGAGATCCAGGAAGTCGACGTCATCAAGATGGTCCGCCACGCCGTCCAGAGCTTCCAGGGCCAGGCGGGCGAGCGCGGCGTCGCGCTCACGTTCAAGAGTCTCATCGGCACCCAGCCCCACCTGGTCGCGATGGACGCGACCAAGGTCACCTGGGCGATCTCCAACCTTCTTACGAACGCCCTTCGCCACACACCGCGCGGCGGCCAGGTCGAGGTCTTCGTCGCCAACGGAGCGACCGCTTCGCAGGACGGGACCGCCCAGCAGGCCAACGAGCAGGAGATCGAGATCAGGATCCGCGACACCGGCCCGGGCATCGACCGCGGCCGCCAGGAGCGCATCTTCGACAAGTTCAACCCGTTCTACGACCTGAGGATCGCCCGCTCGGGCGGCGCTGGCGTCGGTCTTGCGATCGCCCGCGAGATCGTGGTCGCCCACGGCGGCCGGATCTGGGTCGCCAGCGAGCCCGGTAACGGGGCTGAGTTCTGCTTTACGCTGCCCGTGCGCGCGAGCCAGGGGGCAGCGGCGGCGTTCGGACAATTGAGGACAGAGAACAAGGAAGTGACAACCAAAGGAGCTGCCAGTGGCGCGACTGCTCGTAGTTGATGATGAGAAGAGTATCTGCAGTACGATCGAAGCGGCGATGAAGTCCGCCGGCCACCAGGTCGAGGTCGCCGACAGCGGCGAGATGGCCATCGCCCTGATGAGGAAGACCACGCCCGACATCCTTCTCACCGACCTGAGGATGGACGGGATGAGCGGCCTCGATCTCCTGGGCAAGGCGCGCGAGTATTTCCCGTCGGTGACCGTGGTCATCATGACCGCCTACGGGACCATCGACACGGCCGTTTCCGCGATGAAGAACGGCGCTTACGACTATCTCGTGAAGCCCTTCACGCCGGAGCAGCTCGAGCACCTCGTCGAGAGGATCGAGGAGTTCAGGAGGCTGCGCGAGGAGAACACCCAGCTCCGCGACACCGTGGACGCGCTCTCCGAGCCCTCCACGATCGTCACCCACAACGCCCGCATGCAGAAGGTGATGGATACCGCGAAGAAGGTGGCCGTCACCGACTCCACCGTGCTCATCACGGGCGAGAGCGGCACGGGCAAGACGCTGCTCGCGAAGCTGATCCACGATCACAGCGGCCGCGCGCGGGGCCCGTTCGCCGTCGTGAACTGCGCCACTCTCTCCGAGAACCTCCTCGAGAGCGAGCTCTTCGGCCACGTTCGCGGCTCGTTCACGGGCGCGGTGAAGGACAAGATGGGCCGTCTTCAGGTCGCCGATACCGGGACGGTGTTTCTGGACGAGATCGGGGAAATTTCACCCAGTCTCCAGACCAAGCTCCTCCGCTTCCTGCAGGATCGCGAGTTCGAGCGCGTGGGCGACACCAAGACCATCAAGGTCGACGTGCGCATCATCGCGGCGACCAACAAGGACCTGGAGCGCGAGGTCAAGGAAGGCCGGTTCCGCGAGGACCTGTACTTCCGCCTCAACGTGATCGACCTGCACATGCCTTCGCTCCGTCAGCGCCCGGAAGACCTCATGGCCCTCTCCGAGCAGCTGCTGAACCGCTCGTTCGTCGCCACCGGACGCAAGGCGCGCCCGCTCAGCCCCGAAGCCGCGCAGGCCATCCGCAGCTACGGCTGGCCGGGCAACATCCGCGAGCTCAAGAACGCGCTCGAGCGCGCGGCGATTCTCTGCACCACCGATCAAGTGACCGTGGAAGATCTCCCGGATCGCATCCTCGAGCATCTGGCTCACGCGACCTCGGGCGGCAACATGCCGGGCATCCGCCCGGGCGTGGGCCCCGCCGTGCCGATCGCGATGACCCCATCGGACGTCAGCCTCGAGGAGCTCGAGAAGCAGCATATCCAGCACGTCCTGGCGACCGCCACGACCCTGGAAGAGGCAGCGAGCATCCTTGGGATCAACCTGAGCACGCTCTGGCGCAAGCGGCGCCGCTACGGGCTCGAGTGACGCGAGGGAAAAGTCCATAGGTCATAGGCAGTAGGCCGCTTTTCGCGGCACGTGACCTGCAGCGTAGAGAGGTAAGAAGACCGCAGGCTCGACGCACGGTCTGAACGCGAGTTGAACTTTCAGGTCATCCTAATCCCGCGGCGGGTCCGCGTGATTGACCGGAAGTGAATCGAGAAGCCCTGGCACATGTGCCGGGGCTTTTTCGTTTTCGCCATTCGTGCGCGCTCGCCGCGCGGCCGTGCAAAATCAATCAGCGCCCGCCGCGTCTTCACGCAAGAGCCGCTCGTCATCTCGAATCCGTTCCATTTCCGCCGGAAGCCGCCTGCTGGCACCGGCGTTGCACTATCGCCCGGCCGCCGGTCGGGGGTGACGCAGTAACGAACATGGGCCGGTAGTAAAAAGAGACTCTTATCCAAGGGAGGACTTCCATGTCTCAAATCAGAATTCTCATGGTGCTCGGACTTTCTGTCGCGCTGAGCGCTCCGGCTTTCGCGAACACCACTCCGATCAGCTGGGATCAGTTCGTGGCACAGTGCCAGAATCCGAAGGGCTCGAAGGACAAGCAATTCGAACCCGAGGACATCAAGATCCAGTGCACGGTCGTGAACCGCGAGTACGTCGAGGAGCTTCCGGGCTCTTACGATCTCCCGGCCGCGCAGACCGTGTCGGGGACCGTGGTGTCGAGCAAGCTCGCCGTTCCGGCTGACAGCCGGAGCATTCCCGCCAGCGGCCGCACCGGTGAGTGCGTCCGCTACAAGGAAGTCGAGCGCACGACCCGTTTCGTGACTCCTCTGACCTGCGAAGCGGTCCTCAAGATCGCTTACAACGGCAAGGACGGCGGAAAGGGCGGCTCGGCGAAGATCGGCACTCCGGCGGAATACTGCCAGGCTGAAGCCAAGCACGCGAAGAACGGCGGCAAGGGCGCGCAGGAAACCGCCCGCGACACCGGCGCCGTCCGCAACTCGTGCCCCGCGGATGCCAAGTATCCGACTCCGGGCAAGGATCCGGGCAAGAAGGCGTAACGAACACCCTTCCTGTTCAAACAATTCAGGGAGGGCCCTGCGCGGCTCTCCCTGTTTTTTTTGAGGCGCCCCAACCATGCAGACGCTGACACGGACTTCGGTTCTGCTCCTTGGCCTGACGATCCTGGCTTCCTCCTGCGGGCAGGAAGGCGCCGTCAGCCAGCTCCATCCGCTCATGCCCCGCTATCCCGACGAGGTCGAGGTGACCCAGCACTACGGGCCGCTCGTGGTGAGGGCGGGGCACTTCAGGTACCAGGCGAGAAAGAACGAGGCCGGAGGCCTTCCGTGGAACACCTGGTTCTATCCTCTCAAGGACAGGTATTTCTTCGAGGCGCCCGGAGGCGGCGAGCGCTCGCCGCTCGAGAAGTTCGATCGCTTCGCGAAGTACTTCGCCGCTCCCGAGCTCAGGAACCCCGGAAGCCGCGCCCAGGAGTGGGAGGCCGAGCGCTACAAGCGCGAGGGCCTGGCCGCCTCGGGCGACTGGATGGGCTACTGCCACGCGACCGCCGCGGCGGGCATCCTCGAGGTCCTTCCCGCCCGGGGCGCGAAGATCGGCGACATCCAGTTCAGCGTCGCCGACCTCAAGGCGCTGCTGATCCGCACTTACGAGGAAGTGGACGGCGCGCGCAACTTCGGCTCGAACTTCGGCTCCGACCGCGACAAGCGAAGCTACCTCTCGCAGGCAGATCTCTACCCTGACCAGCTCCTGCGCCTGCTCCAGGTGCAGCTCGGCGATCTGGGCCAGTCGTTCTACATCGACAGCAACTCGACCAACCAGATCTGGAACGAGCCCGTCATCTGGGCCGAAGGCTCGCTCACGCCCGATCCGGCGAACAGGAACCGCCTGGTCGGGACGCTGACGCTCTCGACGGCCAAGTCGGACACGACGGCCGTCACCGAGGAGATGCGCCGCTCGGGAAGGGGCTACGAGTTCCTGAACTCCTCCCAGGTGCTCTCGTTCCAGGAGTCCTTCACCTTCGAGCTTTTCGGCCATCCCTTCGCCGACGGCAGCTTCCGGGTCGAGTACGGCGAGTGGACGGGCACCTCGCGCATCTTCCATCCGGACTTCGCTACCGTGGTCCCTCAGGCTGAGGGCGGCCGGAAGCCTCAGCGCCGGAGCACCAATCCGTACCTCAAGTCCGAGCTCGTCGACGACCTGATCCGCAAGGCCTCGGGCCGCTGACGCGCGCCCTTCGTGCTATGCTGGTCGGGTGCGAACGCTTCTCGTGCCCTTCCAGGCCGTCCTGGTCTACGGCTGGCTCCTCGTTTCCTGCCTGATCGGGCTTCTCATCAGCCCGTTCCGCTGGAAGGACCCCGACCTCAACCACGACATCGGCAGGCTCTTCGGCATCCCCGCCACGTGGCTCGCGGGCGTCCGGGTGACCCTCGAGCACGGCGAGCGGCTGGAGGCTCACCAGCCCTGCGTGTACGTCGCCAACCACCAGAGCGGCATGGACGTGGCCACCATCGGCAGCATCCTGCCGCATCGCACGCTCGGCATCGGCAAGATCGAGCTTCGCTGGATCCCGCTCTTCGGCCAGTACTGGGTGGCCGCGGGCAATATCCTGATCCGCCGGCAGAGCCGCACGCACTCGCTTTCCGGGATGAGCCAGGCCGCGCGCGAGATCCGCGAGCGGAAGGTGAGCGTCATCATCTTTCCCGAGGGCACTCGAAACAAGGGCCCGGGCCTGCTTCCGTTCAAGAAAGGCGCCTTCCACGTCGCGCTCGAGTCACAGGTGCCGGTCGTGGCGCTCGTCCAGTCGCCGCTCAAGGGCCTGCCCAGGAGCCGGCGCGAGTCCGAAGTGCGCATCCGCGTGCTCGAGCCGTTCCCGACCCACGGCCTGACGCGCGAGGACCTTCCCGCGCTCATGGAGCGCGTGCACGCGCGCATGCTCGAGGCTTACGACGAGCTCTCGCGCCGCGGCTGAGCGCCGTCAGTCGCGGTAGCAGTCCTCGCGCTCGGACTCCCGAATCACGCCGTTCACGCCCTTCAGCAGCTCCTGGATGAGCGCCTGATCCGCGACTTTCGTGCAGATCCTCGACGCGCCGTTGGCTTCCATCAGCACGATCTCGCGCTTGTCGACGAGCTTGACGGCGACGCGGCTGTCCATGCGGTTCCCTTCGCCGGCCTCGAAGCAGCGCTCCTCGGAGAGCATCGTCGCCTTGATCGCGGCGTTCGTGGCGCGCACGATCGAATCCCACGATTTCGGATCCTTCACCGCGCCCCAGGCTTCCTTGAAGCAGGGGTTCCAGCTCACGTGGAAGTGCCCGTGGCTGTAGACTTTCGTGGTGCCGCGGTTGGCGTCGACGAGGAGCTCGTCCCAGCCGTCGGCGTAGGCCGTCACGGGAGAGTCGCTCGAATTCTGGGCGTCTCCGCCTCCGCAGGCGCTCGCGAGAAGGAGAGAGGAGAAAAGCGCGAGAAGAGTGAAAGGTTTGCGCGTGTCGCGAATCATATCCATGGCCCCGCAGCCGATTCGGCGTCAAAACAAGTTCGCAGGCCCCGAAAAATGCAAAAGCGGGGCCGGGAAAAATTCCCCGGCCCCGCCTGTTGCCCCCCTTGGCTTGCCTTACCTTAGTAAGACAGCGCGGGATTCGCTTTGCACACGCCCGCGTCGCAGACCGCGGCCTGCGAGGTCAGCACGTAACCGCGCGAGCAGTTCGTGCGCTGGGCGCAGGCGCTTTCAGCCGCGTTGAAGGCCGCGACGAGAGCGTCGTAGTTCGCCTTGACCGATTCGAGGTTCGCGGCCACGAGCGGACGCGACCACTTGCACGAGTCGGTCGAGACGTACTGTTCGCCTTCGGCCACGGTGAAGTCCCAGTGGACGTAGCCGCAATCGGAGTCCTGCACGCACGCCTTCACGCTCGGAGCGAGCTTCTGAAGAGCGGACGTCGCGGCGGCGCACTCGCCCGGGAACTGATCCGGGTAGTAACGCGCGGCCAGATCGCGCATTGCCCTGTGCAATGCTTCAGCCTGGGAGCGGCTCGTCGCGCCGGGGTTGAAGCCCGAGGACGAAGCGCTGATCCGCGAGAGCGCCGCGCCACCGCGGGTCACCGTCACGGTCTCTTCGCCGGCGATCTCGATCGGCTCGAGCACCGGAGCATCCGCCGGGGCGTTCTCCGCCGGAGCGGCTTCGGAAGCCGCCGGAGCGCCGTTCACAGCCGCCATCAGCTCGCCGAGCTCGGCCGGCGTGACCTGGCCTTCGATCGTCTCGCCTGCGGGACCCGGGCCCACGCGATAAGCACCGAGCTCATCGACCGTGAAACCGTAGGCTGCGCGGGTTTCTTCAGCCGCGAGGCCCGGATGGGTCGCACGAAGCTCGACGCTCAGAAGTCCAGAGCCTCCGGCCTGGTCTTTCCCCGAGCCACCACAACCAACAAAAGCCACACCCAGAACAAGTGCGGCAGCCATAGAAACTGTGCGCTGCATAACGCCTCCTTACATTACTTGTTTGTCAAACCGCCACGTACTGGGGGGGGCCGAAGTGCAATCGATATGCCCGTTCAAAAGTTTTTCGTGAACGTTGCCTGACAGGGCCACTGTGAGTTAGATGATCTTCATCATGTCGACATGGGTCATCGTCAGCTGGGTTCTGGTCGCGATCCTCACGGGTCTCAACGTTTTCATTTTCCTGAAGCTCAAGCAGGCCAGCGAGCAAATGCTTCAAATCGCCTTCCCGGGAGCCAAGGATATGAACGATGCCCTCCGGCAGATGCAGTCGATGACGAGCAAGATGCGCGGCGCGGGATCGCGCGGACCGGGCCGTCCCGCGATGCCCAACCTGGGCGGCGGAAAAACCCCGATGGACGCCCAGCTCAAGGCGGCCATGGACCTTCTGCAGCAGCAGAAGAAGCGCTAAGCGCTCGCGGTTTTGCGCGATTTGAGACGCGCGCGTTGCTTTTCGAGAAGTTCGCCGAACGTTTTCCTCAGGGAATCGGAAACCGTCTGAGGCTCGCCCAGGGCTTCGAGCGCTTCCGCGATCGCTTCGATCGTCGAGACGCACTCCCGGCGCGGCTCGCGCCTGAGCTCTTTATAGAGTGATTTGTGCTTCGGCACGAGGACCGCGCGCCTGAGCTTCAGCAGCCACGCGTTTCTCCACCAGATCGTCTTGGCCTGGCTCCAGGTGCCGTCGATCACGACGATGCCGTCGAGATCGCGCGCGGAGGCCTGCTCGTTCAGCATCTCGGCTTTCTTCGTGACGAAGGTAATTCCGGGACGCGAGGGTCCCTTGATTCCACTTCCCAGGTAGAGAACTGCCCAGCGCTGGTTCTCCGCCGGACGTCCGAGCGCCTTGGCGAGGTTCGGCCACGAAAGACCGATCCGCAAAGTCGAGTTCGGAAGCGAAAGATGCGCGAGCTTCGCGGAGCCCAGGTCCTTATCGGGCTCCTGAGGGTGTTGCAGAATCAGGACATGAAGCCTCGTCTCGAGGGGACGGACGGTTTCGCAGACGCAAAGCTCAAGTCGCTTGTCGCAACGAGGGCAGGTGATCAGTTCCGGTTTTTCCGCAGCCACACAGGGCTCTTAGCACGAAGCACGGATCCAAGTCGCGTCTTGCGGGCCGACCACCCAATGGCCGCGAAGCCGGATGCCGAGCTCGCGGCTCAAGCCGCCGACGATCGACGTGAGCTCCTGGTCCTGGAACGAGGGCTCGTGGTTGCCGGACGGGTGGTTGTGGGCCAGGACGAAGGAATGAGGCCTGAGCGCCAGAATGCGGGCGAAGAGCTCGGCGGGGTCCGTGTTCACGTGCGTGCGCACGCCCCGCTCGACGATGCAGAGCTCGCCCGGCTCGTCCGAGCGGTAGAGCGGGACGAAGCCCAGCCATTCGCGCACCTCCGCCCGGAGCGCGGGCGGGATCTTCTCCAGCGTGGCCGCGGCGATTCGGGCCTCGGCGTCCCGGCTTCGGGCGCGAAGCCTCCGGGGGAAGGCCCAGGGTTCGCCCGTTCTCTTCTTATAGAGGTGGTAGCGGCGGGCAAGCTCGAAGGCCGCGAGCAGCCGGGCCGAGCCCGCCGGCCCCAGGCGCGAGAGCCCGCTCAGGGCCTGAAGCCCCTGAGCCTCGAGCGCCGTGAACAGGGCGCGCTCGGACTCCGAGTCGGGCGTTTCGAGCGACGCGAACCGGAGCAGAAGCCTGTGGGCCGTGGAGGGAGATCCGAGAATAACAGTCAGGCATTCGCGCAGGCTCAGCGCGCGGGCGCCGTGCTGGAGGCAGCGTTCGCGGGGGCGTTCGTCTCGGGGGAGCGACTGGATTCGGGGAGCGGAGTCGATCATCGGTGGCATGGACCCGGGTCGCTGCCAGTTCCAAGCTCGCGCGCGTACGCCTGCTTCGAGCGCGCGGTCACATTTCGCACTCCCGGCTCGAGGGTCAAACCGAGCTTGGGAGCCCGCAAGATGGAGTCACTCCGCGCCTGATTCCATCTGTGAACACGAGCGCCGTTTTCAGGTGAAACCGACAAGTGTTGGAAGATCCGAAACTTTTTGGCTTTGTCGGAAATTTCCTGGTACGGCACGTCATGTGGCCTGGAACCTGCTCAAGGGCCGGGCAACCCTGACGCACTGTCTGCGCAGATTTGGAGAAGGAGTAATTCGTATGAAGACTACCAAGACCCTGAAGGCCCTGAACGTTGCTCTCGTCCTCGCCATGGGCGTGAATATGACTGCCTGCACCGAAGAAGAAGTCGCCACCGCCATCGGCGCCGCGGCCATCGTCGCCGGCGCGGTCGTGATCGCGAACAACACCACCTGCCACGGCGGCTATCGCACCGTGTGCAACGACTACTACACCTACCGTGGCCATCGCCGCACCGAGTGCCGCGAAGTCTACGACAGCTGCCTCTACACCACGATCGGCTCGCTGAGCGCGCCGGGCGTCGCTGAGCAGGTCGTCACCGACTACAACTGGAGCACCACCTTCAAGGCGGGCTTCGAAGGCTCGGCCAAGTTCGTCGACGCTCTTCGCATGGCGAAGGACGAGAAGAAGATCGACGGCCTCAAGGCCCTCGGCCTGAACAAGGGCTCGCTGAAGAAGATCGCCAAGGGCGAGATGCCGGAAGAGAAGGTCATCGACAAGCTGGCCCAGAACCTCGACCAGGACGTCAACGCCACGCGTGACATGCTCGAGACCCTGATCCAGACCAACAAGGAAATCTCGAAGAAGTAAGCTCTTCTTCGGATCACCTGGATTCTTCGAGGCCTGGGAGGCTTGACGCTTCCCGGGCCTTTTTTTCAGTCCGCGGAAGGGTTACATCCATGGCCATGAACTTCCGCCTGGCCACTCTCGAGGATATCCCGCAGCTGATCGAGCTTCGCATCCTGATGCAGACCGAGGTGAACGGCTCGAACGGGGCCGAAGCCGAGTACGCCGAAAAGCTTCGCGGGTACTTTTCACGCGGGCTTCGCGACGGGGGCTTCGTCGCCGCCGTGGCCGAGGCCGAAGGCGGAAAGCTCGTTTCCGCGAACGGGCTCGTCGTCTACCGCAAGCCTCCCTCGATCAACGGCAAGACGGGCTCGATGGGCTACGTGAGCAACGTCTATACGCGCCGTGAGTTCCGGAATCGGGGGCTCGCGACGAAGCTCATGGAAACGCTGATCGATTACGCGCGCGAAAACGGCGTCGAGCGCCTGCACCTCGGAGCCACCGAGCTTGGCCGCGGCGTCTACGAGCGCGTGGGGTTCAAAGTGCCGAAGTTCGTGAACCTGGAGCTCAGGCTCTAGGAGAGCCGGCCCCAGGGCCGCGGTTCGCCTAGATCCGCGGCTCGACGAGGCTCCAGAGCAGATCGATCTCCGTCTGCGCGGCGGACCTTCCGCCGATCTCGTCGAACTTGAGCTTGAAGACCTGGCGCACGCACGCGCGCCGCGCTTCCGGGCCCGTCTGCCGGCACGCTCTCGCGGCCTCGTTGCGCGCCTCGGGGATCGTCGCGTTGAAACGCTGGAGAACGGGTGTCAGCCTCAGCATCCTGAGCTCCTGCTCGGGCTCGTAGGCGTAGCCCCCGGCCCGGAGCAGCTCGCGAAGCCCGGTCACGCAGGGCGCGCAGGTGGCTCCCGCCTGCACGCAGCTTCCTCCCGTCTCGTAGACGAGAGCCGAGCTCGCGGGAAGGTCGACGGCCTTGAGGCGCTTGAAGCAGGCGCGCAGCAGGTCGCCCAGCGGAAGCTGGCTGTCGCGGCCCGAGTTCTCGTTCGAAAGCGGCACGAGCACGCGCTCGAGCTCCTTCTGGAGCGCCGGCGTGAAGGGCGCGCCGGGCTGGAGGCCCGCGATGTTCCGGGCGTAGGTCTGGGCCGCGCAGCCCGCCCTGAGATCGCGCGCGTTCGCGCACTGGCGCCGCGCCTCCTCGAAGCCCGCCTTGCCCGCGAGCAGCGCCGCCGCTCCCGGGAGCTCCTTCCGGTCCATGCGCGCGTTGAGCGCCCGCTCGAGCGCGGGAAGCCCGCCGCGCGCGCAGAAGTCGGGGCGCCGCCCCAGCTCGGCCTCGAACGCCGAGAGGATCGAGGGCTTGCACGCGCTCTTGAGGAACTCGTCGAAGAACGGGCTCTTCGCGCCGTCGCGCACCGCGAGCCTTCCCGAGTGGAGGTCGAAGAAGAGCCCCGGAGCCAGCGCCAGGCACGAGGTCAGGGCGCTTTGCCACACGCGAGAGCCCGCGATCAGGCGGTCGAGCTCCGGCCAGGGCTCGCGCTCGGTGAACTCCTTTTCGTCGAAGAGCTTGCTCTTCACGAGCTCGTACTTCGCGGGCGAGCGTTCCTTCAGCTGCGAGGGCGCCCAGACGTAATGGGACGCGAGCTCGGCCAGCTCCTCGCGCGGGCTCGTCTCCGAGTAGCGGGTCACGAAGCCCGAGTCGCGCTTCTTCGCCACCCAGACGGGCCGGGTCAGCGTCTCGCCCGTTCTCGGGTCGGTGAGCTGCTGCTCCCAGCCGCTGGCCTCGCCGAGGCCGATCTGCTGGTGCGCGTACTGTCCGTCGTTGAAGTTCGCCGAGTAGTCGACGTGATGGAAGAGCTCGTGCAGGATCGTGAGCTCGGGGCCGTTCGGCTCCTGGAAGGTCTTTCCGAAGAACCGGATCGTTCCCTCCTGCGAGCCCGTGCTGGTCCCGCTGAAGGCGATCGCGGCCGTGTTGGGGTCGTTCGGATCGGTGATGCCGTCGGCGATGCGGTGGAACGCCTTGAGGGTGCGGAGCTTCCGGAACTTCGCGGGAAGGACGTCGAGCGCGCCCTGGATCTTCCGGATCTCATCGAGCGACCAGAGCTGCTCGGTCCCGGCGGGGTTGTGCTGCTGGCTCGCGCTCAGCGTGACGCTGTCGCGGTGGTAGAGCACGAGCGCGCGAAGCGCGGCTTCGCGGCTTCCGAGCACCGTCTCCAGCACGCAGCGAGGCTCCTTCGTCGGGCACTCGCGGCTCTTCTCGAGCCACGCGCGAGGCGGCCTCTCGCCCAGGAAGCGCTCCACGAAGGCGGCGTCGCCGCCTGAACCGCCGCCCGAATGCCTGCGGAGCTCGCGCTCGAGCTCCGGCACGAAGTCGCAATCGAGCTTGCCCGCGACTTCGCTGACCGCGCCCGAAAGGCCCAGCGACTGCGGCGTTTTCGCGCAGTCGCGGCACACGCCGCCCGGCTGCTGGGCGGCCGCGGGCGGCAGGGAGCGCGCGAGAAGGAGTGCCGCGACGACGCCGGCGAGCGCGAGCTGAGCGAAGCGCGCGCGCCTCATTCTTCCTTCACCCACTCGGAGTAGGGGCGCGCCTTCGGCTTTTTCGCGCCTTTCGGTTTCCACGGCTTGCGAACGGCCCAGTAGAGAAGTTTTCCGTTCGGGGCGCCCGGGAGCGCCTGGACGATCTGCCCGCGTTCAGGGGCCTGAAGCGTGATCACGGGCCCTTGCGCGTCGCCGGGTTCCTTCGTCGTGTCGCGGACGAAGCGCTCGGTCGGGACGATCCAGCCTTGGGGATCGACGCCTTTCGTGAACTCGACCTCGGCGGTCACGAGCTTTCCGGATGGATCGAACTTGAGGCGGTACTTCGCGTTCGGGGTGCTGTGCTTGAAGACGGGTTCGGACGAGACGGCTTCCCCCATGCCGAGCTTCTCGAGCACTTCGGCGCGCGGTTGTCCGGCGCGCACTTGGTGAGGCGAGGGCACCGGCGGGGCGCTCTCCCCGGCCTGGGCGGAAACGATCAGCGCGAAAAGGAGTCCCAGAAACGCGAAAGGCATCTCTTCCTCATCGGAAGAAATGCCTTTCGTCTCAATCGGCTGGCGCCCGCTCTCCGGGGGCCAGCTGCATCGCGTTATGGACAGTTCGCGAGAGTCGCCTCGAGCGCGCGCTCGAGGTCGTATTTCTTCATGAAATCGCGGTTGTTGATCACCGCGTTCGCGG
>CAYZKI010000045.1:4313-13234 GCA_964478745.1 uncultured Bacteriovoracaceae bacterium | reverse complement strand
CTCCGGACGTCGCAGGCCATGCCCGCCGCTCCGGCCGCGAGAAAGAGAAAGGCGGCGGCCCCCGCGGCTCCGGCCGCGCAGCCCGCGCCCGCCGCGCTCACGCAGCAGCAGGTCTCCACGATGAGCAACGCGCAGCTCGATGCGCTGCTGACAACGCGCCGTCCGCGCAACGTCATCTCGCTCGAGGTGATGGGACGCGCGATGTTCTACAGCCTGAACTACGACCGCGCCCTGAATCCGTACATGAACGTCGGCTTCGGCGTTTCTTACCTCGGTCTGAAGACCACCCAGGTCACGGATCCGTTCGGCGCGGCGACCGAAGCCGAGCGCTCGATGGTGATCGTGCCGGTCTACGCGAACCTCTACCTGAGCAAGGCCTCTTCGCGGCTCTTCCTCACGGGTGGCGCGGACCTCGTCTACTTCTCCGGTGAAGTCTCCGAGGCGTCAGGCCTTGCCAAGACCAACGTCGCCCCGATCTTCGGCGCGGGTTTCGAGTACCGCCACGAGAACGGATTCGTTTTCCGTCTCACGCCGTACGTAGCCCTGGCTCCCGAGGCGTTCGCCTGGGTGGGTGCCTCTCTGGGTGGAAGCTTCTAGGAATTTCGTTTCGGCTCGGACGACGCTTACTTCGAAGCGGAGATCGCGCCCGGAAGAGCCTTCTTCACGAGAAGGGTCAGGCGGCTGATCTTGCGCGAAGCGCGGCCCTTCGGGAGGGCGCCCTTGCTCGCGGCCTTGCTGATGGCGCGGACGGCGGCCTGGTAGGCTTCCTTGGCCTGGGCGACGTCCTTCGACTTGAGGGCGTTGACGGCCTTGGTGAGCGCCGAGCGGGTAGCGCTGCGGACGGTCTGGTTGCGGGCGTTGCGGGCGTTCGCCTGAACGGCGCGCTTGGTCGACTTACGGGTATTTGCCATGGTCTGAAGAACTCCTATCACCGAAAACGAGCGTTCGGTTCACTGCATCAAATACAGAAGTTTCGAGGCGTTGACAACCCATTTGCCGATTTCCGCTCTGGACTGGGGTTTGCACTCGCGCCCCGGGATGCCTTCTCTGATCCCGAGCACGAGCGAGTGGTTGGTCACTGACCGGAAGGGAGCTTTCGCCATGGGAAGCGCCCAGGGTTTTCGAACCCGCAAGTACCATGGCTGGTTTTCGACCGTCGTGGGGCGGGGGGAGCGGGCGTGGCTCGCCGACTTCGAGCTCCGGGTCGATGGCCGGGCCCTGTGGCCGCATTGCTATCTCAGCCCGGACGGACCGCTCGTTTCGCCGGATCCCGCGGCCGAGGGGATCCCCTTCCGGTACTCGACGAACCGCGAAGGAAGCCCGAGCTGGGTGTGGCAGCTTCCGGAAGGGGAGCTCCAGCTTCAAGTCGCCGGCCGTCCCGGCGTCGGGATCGAGCTCACACTGAGCTGGCGCTCCAGCCGTCCCCATTCGAAGTCGGCCGGGAAATCGCCGTTCCCGCCCGCCCGGATCGAGCTTCGCCCGCTTTGCGCGGGACGGGCGCTCCACGAGGTCGGCGGTCGGGAGTGCGTCTGGCGGCCGGAAGGCGACGGGAGCCTGGACCGGGCGACGCTCGAGCTCGCGAGCTCTTCGAAGGCGGCCGCGATCCACATGGTGTTTGCCGGCCCCTGGGCCTGGCGCGACGATCCTCTCTGGTATCGCAACTTCCATTATTCCGAGGAGAGGCTCAGGGGCTACGACTCGGAGGAGGACCTGCACTCGCCGGGAGTGCTTACGGTCACCCTCGAGCACGAGCAGTCCGCGGCCTGGCTCCTCTCGGAGCGCCGCCCCGAAGGCGCGCCCGTGCTGGAACCGAAGACATCGGCGCGCAGGAAGGCGCCTCGGCTCCGCGCCGCGCCCCCGACTCCGGGCTCGCTCGATTTCATCCTCACCGAGCCCGCCGGAATCGTCGCGGGGTTTCCCTGGTTCGGCGAGTGGTCGCGCGACACCTTCATCTCGCTTCCCGGCGTCAGCTCGGCCTGGATCTCGAGCGGCGCACGTCCGGAAGAGGTTTGGGACTGGTGCGCGGAAGTCCTCGAGCGCTGGTCGCGGTGGATCGACTCCGAGGGGATGCTTCCCAACCTGATCGGCACGGGAGGAGAGCCGCAGTGGGAGGCCGCGGACGGAACGCTCTGGTGGGCGCATTCGCTGGCGTCGCTCTGGTCGATGTCGCTCGGGCAGGTGTCGTTGTTCGGGCCCTTTCGGCGGATCTCCGAGGAGTTCTCGTCGAGGCTCGACCGTGCGCTCGAGGCGATCGAGGCCGGGGAGCATCGGCATCTCCGCCTCGACGTGGAATCGGGGTTGCTGCACGTCACGGACGAGCACGCGACTTGGATGGATGCGCGCGTGGATGGCGCCGCCGTCACTCCGCGCACGGGCGCGCTTCCCGAGATCAACGCGCTCTATTTCCAGGCCCGGTGCTTGCAGTCGGCTTGGCGCCCGCGCGATGGCGCGGCCGAGGGGGAAGAGTTCGGGCGTCTCGCCCGGCTCGGAAGAACGATGCTCAGCGAGGCGATCGGCGAGTTCGAGAGACCGAATCGAGTATTTCTCCACAGCGTTCCGCTGGCGCCGTCGTTCGTCCTGCAAGACGCGGCTGCACTGTCGCGCGATTTGCATCGCGTCGCGGAGAAGTTCCGTACTCCCGTCGGATTGCGCACGCTCGATCCGTCGGACCCGCGCTACCGGCCGCGGTGCGTGGGAACCCAGCGTGAAAGGGATCTGTCGTACCACCAGGGCCCCGTCTGGGGCTGGCTCGGAGGGCATTTCGAGATGGCCAACGCAAGGATGAAGTCGGCCCCCATGGATTCGGAGACGCCTCCGGCGGTCGCGCCGGTCATGCCGATCGAGCGACAGATCGCCGAGATCTTCGACGCCGAGCCGCCGTTCACGCCGCGCGGCGCGCCCGCCCAGGCCTGGAGCGTGGCGTGCCTCGACGAGGCGCGGGCGCGCCGCGAGCTCAAGATCGACCAGAAGATCAGCCAGGTGCTCGCCGACCGCTGGAGCGACAGGCCCAGGCTTCGCGTCCGCAGGAACAAGCTCGGGCGCGGGCTCGAAAACGAAGGGAACTCGTAACGCTTCATGAGACCTCGCGAGACGACCGCAAGACATGTACGGGTTCTGATGCTGGGCTGGGAATATCCGCCGCGGTTCGCGGGGGGCCTCGGCAAGGCATGCCGCGGGATCTCGCAGGCGCTGGCGAAGCAGGGGGGCGAGATCGTCTTCGTCCTTCCGAGCTTTCCCGGGAGAGTGGAGGAGCCGCACCTGGAGGTCGTGGGCGCGCACGAGGTCCTGATCGAGGCGGGGTGGGACCCGGGCTTCGAGGTGCAGACCACGGTGAATCCCGCCGCGGCTTCCGCGCCTCCCGCCGACTTCACGCAGCAGATCCTCTCGTCGACCGCGGCCACCGAGGCCGAGCTCGAGCCGCTGGCCGGCGAAGGCACGCCGCGGGTCGCGGGCGGCATCCGCATGGTGAAGTCCGAGGCGAAGCTCTACCCGTACGGCGCCCATCCGACGGGGCCCATGCCCGAGCGCATCGTGAAGATGATCGAGCGGATGATGGAGGCCGAGCCCTCGCCCTTGAAGGGCACCCGGCTCGGTGGCCGCAAGCGGGTGTTCCTCCGCCAGGAGAAGGGCATGAAGCAGCCCCTGGCCTCGCCGCCGCCCGAGACCAAGGAGATCTACGGGCGCAACCTCTGGAGCGAGATCGAGAAGTTCTGCTTCACGGTCCGCCACATGGCCGAGAACCACGAGGTCGACGTCATCCACGCGCACGACTGGATGACCTTCCCGGCCGCGTTCGAGGCCCACCGCGCGACTGGCGCACCGGTGTTCCTGCACGTGCACGCCACGGAGTACGACCGGAGCGGCGACTCGCTCGACAACGACGTGTTCCGCATCGAGCGCGAGGGCTTCAGGCGCGCGACGCACATCTTCGCTGTGAGCCGCTACACCGCCGGCGTGATCGAGCGCCTTTACGGGGTGCCCAGGCGCAAGATCAGCGTCATCTACAACGCCCCGGACGACGACGAGAAGGACGTGATCGCCTCGCCGGACGAGCCTCGCGAGCCTCAGGTCGTCTTCCTGGGTAGGCTGACTTTCCAGAAGGGGCCGGACCATTTCCTCGAGGCCGCCGCTCTCGTCGCGCGCGTCCATCCGGAGGCGCGCTTCCTGTTCTGCGGGACAGGAGACATGATGGACAAGCTCCGCCAGCAGGCGCATCGCCTGGGTATCGAGAACCGCGTGCACTTCGCGGGGTTCGTCGATCCGAACCGCGTCGACGAGATCCTCGGGCGGTCGCGCGTGCTCGTCATGCCGAGCGTATCGGAGCCATTCGGACTCGTCGCGCTCGAAGCCATCCGGTGCGGCATTCCCGTCATCATCTCCAAGCAGTCCGGCGTGCGCGAGGTCCTTCCGCGCGCGCTGCAGGTGGATTTCTGGGATCACGAGAAGCTCGCCGATCAGATGGCGGCGGCGCTCAGGCTGCGCGATCTCTCGCGGCAGCTCGTTTCGGAGGGCATGGATCTGATCCAGCAGCTGAGCTGGGAGAAATCGGCGCTGAAGGTGCTGGAATCCTATCGCCAGCACCTGGGGAGCACCTACTTCCAGGCGATCGAGGGGGCACATGGTCACTAAGTCGGGAATGGATATCTGCTTCTACTTCCAGGTTCACCAGCCGTGGCGCCTGAGGCACTACCGCTTCACCGACGTGGGCAAGAGCCACGACTACTTCGACGAGGAGAAGAACGCGGCGATCCTGAGGAAAGTCGCCACCAAGTGCTATCTCCCGATGAATCTGCTGCTGCGCCAGCTCATCGAGGAGCATCAGGGGCGATTCAAGGTGTCGTTCTCGATCACGGGCACGCTTCTCGAGCAGGCCGAGGCGTACATGCCCGAGGTGCTCACGTCCTTCCGCGACCTGTTCGCGACCGGGCAGGTGGAGCTCCTTTCCGAGACCTCGCATCACTCGCTCGCGGCGCTCTACAGCCCGACCGAGTTCCGCGCGCAGGTGGAGCGCCACCGCGAGATCTGCGAGCGGCTCCTGGGCGTGAAGCCGAGCCGCGTCTTCCGCAATACGGAGCTCATCACCAGCAACTCGATCGCGCGCCAGGTGGCCGATCTGGGGTTCCAGGGCCTGTGCATGGAGGGCGCGGACCAGGTTCTCCGCTGGAGAAGCCCGCTGTTCAAGTACCGCATGGCCAGCGCGCCCGAGCTGGTCGCCTTGTTGAAATCCTACCGCCTCAGCGACGACATCGCGTTCCGGTTCTCCGACCGCGGCTGGGCCCAGTGGCCCCTGACCTCGGAGAAGTTCGCGGAATGGGTGAAGATGGTCGAGCTCGAGAATCCCGTGGGCGCCCGCGGCGGAACGCCGTTCATGGGCCTCTTCATGGACTATGAGACCTTCGGCGAGCATCAATGGGCCGAGACCGGGATCTTCGACTTCATGCGCGCGCTTCCGGGGCGCGTCCTCTCGGGCGGGACCACCCGGTTCATCACGCCGAGCGAGGCCGTCGAGATGGCGAGATCCTCCGAGGAGCAGTTCAAGGACTTCGTCATCGACGTCGAGCGCGACCTCTCGGCATGGCAGGGGAACCCGATCCAGGACGCGGCCCTGCGCTCGATCTACCGGCTCGAGCCCGCAGTCCGCATGAAGGTGGCCGAGCTCGGGGGCGAGGCTTCCCCGGAGGGCGCGAAGCTCATGGAAACCTGGCGCCGCATGCTGACGAGCGATCACTTCTACTACATGTGCACCAAGTATTTCGCCGATGGCGATGTCCACAAGTACTTCAACCCCTATGAGTCGCCTTACGACGCGCACATCATCTTCATAAACGCGGTCGCGGATCTCGAGCGGGTCTGCCGGCCGGCATCCGGTGCCGACGCGGCCGGGAGGGTCGCCTGAGCACGGGCTGGGACACGAGGCCGCCCTCGGAGCTTCAGCTCGGGAACGGGACCCTGCTCGCGACGTTCGACGCCGTCGGCGAGATCGAGCAGGTGTACGCGCCGAACATCGACGCGACCCAGTCGAGGCTCGGATCCGTCCGCACGACGGTGCTCATCCCGAGAGGAAAGGGCGAGCCGCCCGAGCAGATCCCGGTGACGCTCGAGAACTTCGAGGTGCGGCTCAACCTCGAGCCGGGCTCTCAGGTCCTGCGCGCGGACTACCATCATCGCAAGGGGCCCATGAAGATCCAGCGCGTGATCGCGCTCCACCCCGTCGATCCGGTGATCATCGACGAGTGGACCTTCGCCGAGGGAGAAGGGGGTATCCTCCACCAGTCGATTCCCTGGATGGGGAGCTCGACCTCGGCGCATTGCTCGCTCTTTCACCCCGTATTCAACGGCGTCGTCCATCACCGCGGGCGCAGGTGGGTTGGGTTTCTGGCCGATTCGCCCCTTCAATGGGTCCAGGTCGGCCACCTGAGCGAGCAGGGAAGGCAGGAGCTGTGGAACGGGGCGCGGGTCGCGCCGCCGCTCGAGTCCTCCGCGCTCTGGGGTTATCCCTCCGGCCCGGTCCGCGATACCTGGGACCAGGTGGTCCAGGGTTGCGCGACGTGGGGCGCTTTCGCGTCGGGTTCCGCGCGCCGGCAGCGTTTCCTCCTGGTCTGCGCCGAGAGCGAAAGACACCTCGGAAAGCTGCTCACCCTGCTTCGCGCGACCCCGACCCGAAGGTTCCTGAACATGATCGAAGGCGCGGTGGCCAAGAGGCACGCCCCGGCGCAGCTGATGCTCGAGCGCGTGCGCAACCCGGCGGTGCGCGCGCTTTGCGAGCGATCGATCGACGTGCTCCACGCCCTGCAGGACGCGCGCACCGGCGCGCTGATGGCGGCGGCCGAGGTCGACCCGCACTCGAGGTTCTCGGGGGGATACGGGTTCAGCTGGCCCCGCGACGGGGCCTATCTCGCCACTGCGCTCGGGGCGTTCGGTTTCCATGACCGGGTCGAGCATTACCTCCGCTTCTGCAGCGAGACTCAGGATCCTTCCGGCGCCTGGTGGCAGCGCTACCTCGCGACGGGCCACGCCGGCCCGAGCTGGGGGCGCATCCAGATCGACGAGCCCGCCACGGTGATCGGCGCGGCGTTCGTGCATTACCGGCGCACGCATGACCTGTTCTGGCTCGAGCGGTTCTGGCCGACCATCCAGCAGGGGCTCAAGTTCCTCGAGGACTTCCACGGGCCCCAGCATCCGCACGGACTGCCTTCGCACGACCTCTGGGAAGAGCGCATGGGCGTCCACGCCTACTCGATGGGCGCCGTGATCTCGGCCTTCCGCTGCGGCTCCTACCTGGCGCGCCAGCTCGGCGATCGCGAGGCCCAGAGCCGCTACTACGCCTGGGCCCGGAAGCTCATCGGGCTCTTCGAGGAGAGCTTCGTCGCGCACGACGGCGCGAAGCTCAGGCGCTCGTTCATCGCCGAGGGCCGCGACTTCGCGATGGGGCAGGGGAGGTGGGACGAGCTGACGGACACCTCGCTTCTCGGCCTGATCGCGCCCTTCGCCATCCTGCACCCCAGGCATCCCGCGGCCGTGACGCTCGTGAAGGAACTTCACGAGAAGCTCTGGTCGCGCCCGCACGGCGGGCTTCTCCGCTACGAGTGGGATTCCTATCGCGGCGGGAACCCCTGGATCCTGACCACGCTCTGGCTCGGCGGGATCGAGCTCATGCGGGGAAGGATTCCCGAGGCCCGCGAGTGCTTCCAATGGTCGATGTCGAAGGCGACGCCGCAGGGCATGCTGGCGGAGCAGGTCAGCCGCGAGACCGGCAAGCCCATGTGGGTCATCCCCCTCGGATGGTCGCACGCGATGTTCCTGCTTTTCGTGCGCGAGGTCCTCGCCCGGAAGCTTCAGAACCAGATCTGGGAAACCCTCTAGCCTCGACTCCCTGCGTAAGCGCTGGATCACGAGCGATGGATCAAATCCCCGGCCGGCCGGCTTGCGGCGCGGCGAGCCGGGGCCTATGATTTGCGGCAATGCGAACTCGGAAGCTTCGTGGGGTGGGGAGTCGGGGAAACGTGTATTTTCTGGGAGCGCTCGCGCTGGTCGCGGCGTTTCCCGTCGGCGCGCTCGCGGCCTCGGTCACGTCGTTCTCTCCTCAAGGCACGGTGAAGGACGTGCGCCAGGCGCGCGCGCAGTTCAGCGACGCGATGGTGAACTTCGGCGACCCGCGCGCAAGCCAGGGCGTGCAGCCCTTCCAGGTTCAGTGCACGGGCTCCCGCGCGAAGCCCGCGGCCGGGGCGTCGGAGAGCCCGAAGTACACCACGCGCTGGGCTGATTCGAAGAACTGGATCCTCGACTTCGAGAAGGACCTTCCGGCCGGAGTGCGCTGCGAATTCAGCCTGGTCTGGAACGCGAAGACGCTCGAAGGCAAGGAGCTCGAGGGAGCCAAGGTCTTCACGTTCACGACCGGAGGGCCTGCCATCCGGCAGGCCAATCCCTATGAAGGAAGCCGCATCGAACCCGAGACGTACTTCGTGCTCTTCCTTGACGCGCCGGCGACGGCCGAGTCCATCCGGAAGAGCGCCTACTTCACGGTCCAGGGGATCCAGGAGCGCATCGACGCCGAGATCGTCACGGGCGGGGACCGCGAGAAGATCTTCAAGAGCTCCAATCTGCGATACTCGCTCGAAGGCCGTCCGAAAGAGGCCCTCGACGCGGTGGTGATCCTGAAAGCCAAGCGCCGCTTCCCGGAGAGCGCGGTGGTCGAGCTGGTCTGGGGCGCCGGGATCGCTGCCGGGCCCGATGCCCGGACGACGGAAGACCAGCGCATCCGCTACCAGGTGATCGATCCGTTCAAAGCGGAGTTTTCATGTGGACGCGAGAACGCGAAAGCCGCGTGCAACCCGATGGAGACGATGGCGCTCAACTTCAGCCGTCCCACTCTCGGGAAGTACGCGAAGAAGATCCGGCTCGTCGGCCCGGGAGGCAAGGAG
>CAYZKI010000045.1:3310-4303 GCA_964478745.1 uncultured Bacteriovoracaceae bacterium | reverse complement strand
GGCAAGGAGTGGCTGCCCAAGGGGATCGAGGAAGAGCGGGACGAGGAGCCCGTCTATTCGGTCTCGTTTCCCAAGCCGCTTCCGGCGAACACGGCGTTCACGATCAAGCTCCCTTCGGGGATCGTGGATGATCTCGGGCGCAAGCTCTCGAACGCGTCTTCCTACCCGTTGAAAACCGCGACGGCCGAGTACTCGCCGCTCGTGAAGTTCGCCGCCCCGTTCGGCATCATCGAGCGCGCCGCGGGCGGGCTGCTCCCCGTGACCGTCCGAAACGTCGAGGATCCGATCCCGGCTGTTCAGGGGGTGATCCGGAAGGTGGGGCCGGGCGACGTCAAGACGATCGGCGCGTGGATCGACGAGGTTCTCGAGAAAACGTCCGGCTACAAGGAGGGGATCCGCGAGACTCCCTCGCTGAAGGCGGGCCCGGGCGCGAAGTCCTTCCGGCTTCCGCGGCCGAACGGCGCGAAGTCGTTCGAGGTGATCGGCATCCCGCTCAAGGAGCCCGGCTTCTACCAGGTCGAGCTCGAGAGCTCGCTGCTGGGGTGGTCGCTCATCGGCTCGGGAAAGAAGATGTACGTCCCGGCCGCCGCGCTCGTCACGAATCTCTCGGTGCATCTGAAGGCGGGGCGTGAATCGTCGCTCGTCTGGGTGACGGCGCTCGACACCGGCAAGCCCGTCGCGGGCGCGCAGGTCAGCATCCGGAGCTGTGACGGCAAGGAGGCGTTCAAGGGGCAGACCGACTCGAGCGGCATCGCCCGGCTCGGCGGCCTGACGATCGATCGCGCCACCCGCTGCCACCAGTGGAAGACGTACCTGAACGGCTACTTCGCGTTCGCCGAGAAGGACGGGGATTTCAGCTTCACGCACACGAGCTGGTCCGACGGCATCGAGGCCTGGCGCTTCAACCTGCCCTCGGCGTCCTACCAGGTGCCGCTGGTCGAGCACGCCGTGCTCGATCGCGCTCTCTTCCGCGCGGGCGAGACGGTTCACATG
>CAYZKI010000045.1:0-3300 GCA_964478745.1 uncultured Bacteriovoracaceae bacterium | reverse complement strand
AACCATCAGATGCGGGGGTTCGCTTCCGTGCCGCAGGGAAAGAGGCCGAAGTCGGTCGTGATCCGCCACATGGAAAGCGAAGCGAAATACGCGTTCGACGCCAAATGGTCGGCCCGCGGCGAGTTCCTTCTCGACTGGACGATCCCGAAGGACGCCGAGCTCGGGGTATACAAGATCTACTATTCCTGGCGCCCGGCTAAAGAAGAGGACGAGGAAGGCTACTCGAACAACATCGAGGCGGGGAGCTTCCGCGTGGAGGAGTTCCGCGTTCCGCTGATGAGGGCTTCGATCCAGGCCGTGGCCGGCCCGTTCGTCGACGTGACATCGGTTCCGATCGATCTCTCGGCGAGCTATCTCGCCGGCGGCGGGGCATCGAAGCTCCCTGTCACCGTGAGGCACCAGATCCGCAAGCGCGCAGGCCTCGGCTTCCCCGAGTTCGAGGAATTCTCTTTCTCTTCGGGCGCGGTCCAGACGGGGAAGAAGACGGGCGGCGAAGACGGGAGCGAGAGCGGGCAGGAGAAGTCGCCTCCGGTCGAGTCGCAGGCTCTCGAGCTTTCAGCCTCCGGCACGGCGCGCGTCGTGCTCAAGGGCGTTCCACGGGTCCAGGCTCCGCAGACCGTGCACGCGGAGCTCGAGTTCTCCGACCCGAACGGCGAGGTGCAGACGGTCTCGACGAGCATCCCCGTCTACGCGTCGACCTGGCTCGTCGGCATCAAGTCCGAGAGCTGGTTCGGCTCGGCGAAGGACGTGCGCTTCGAGGTCGGTGTCGCCACTCCGGAGGGCAAGCCGGTCGCCGACGCGCCCGTGGAGGTCGAGCTCTATCACCAGAAGCAGTATTCGCATCGCAAGCGGCTCGTCGGCGGCTATTACGGTTACGAGCACTTCACCGAGATCAGGAAGCTGGCGAAGGTATGCGAAGGGAAGACCGACGCGAAGGGCATCCTGCGCTGCCAGTTCAACGCCCCCGAGGCAGGAAGCCTCATTCTGCAGGCAGCCGTGAAGGACCCGCAGGGCCGGAAGGATTTCGCCCAGTCCCGGTTCTGGGCCTACGGCAAGGACGCCGAGCAGTGGTTCGGCGGCAGCGATCATGACCGCATCGACCTTCTGCCCGCGAAAAAGCGCTACGAGCCCGGCGACACGGCCAGGTTCCAGGTTCGCATGCCGTTCAAGGAGGCGACCGCGCTGGTGACGGTCGAGCGGGAAGGCGTGATCGAGTCATTCGTGCGCCCGGTGACGCTCGAGAACCCATCGATCGAGGTCCCGATCAAGCCCAACTACGCGCCCAATGTGTTCGTCTCGGCCCTGGTGGTCCGCGGGCGCGTCGCCGATCCCAAGGAGACGGCGCTCGTCGACCTGGCACGGCCGGCGTTCAAGCTCGGCATCTCCGAGATCCAGGTGGGCTGGAAGGCGCACGAGCTCAAGGTGGAGGTGAAGCCTGGTCGCGCCGCGTACCAGGTGCGCGAGAAGGCGAAGATACGCGTCAAGGTGACGGGCGCTGACGGAAAGCCCGCCGCCGCGGGCACGGAGGTGGCTCTGGCCGCCGTCGACCAGGGTCTTCTCGAGCTCATGGGAAATCCGAGCTGGAACCTGCTTGCCGCGATGATGAACCGCCGCGGCCACGAGATCGGCACGTTCACCGCGCAATCGCAGGTGATCGGCAAGCGCCACTTCGGCCTGAAGGCGCTTCCTCAGGGTGGCGACGGCGGGCCGAAAACGACGCGTGAGCTCTTCGATACGCTGCTCCTCTGGAGGGGCTCGGTGCCGGTGAACTCGCAGGGCATCGCGGATGTCGAGATCCCGCTCAACGACTCGCTCACGGAGTTCAAGATCGTCGCGGTCGCGCACTCGGGCCTCGACCGCTTCGGGACGGGCTCGGCCTCGATCCGTTCGACACAGGATCTCATGATCCTGCCGGGCCTGTCGCCGATCGCGCGCGAAGGTGACCGTATCCGCAACGAGGTCACGCTCCGGAACTCGACGGACAAGAAGATGGACGTCACCCTCGAGTTCAAGGTGGAAGGACTCGCGCAGGCGCCCGCCCCGCAGAAGCTCGAGCTCGCGCCCGGCGAAGCCAAGGCTGCGTACTGGGACAGCGTGGTCCCGAATGATCTCGACCGGATCCGCTACGTGATCCGCGCGAGCTCCGATAACGGAAGGCACGACGAGCTCAAGGTCACTCAGGACATCCGCCGAGCGGTGCCTGTCCGCGTCCTTCAAGCCACGATCGCGCAGCTCGAGGGGAAGTACGAGCTGCAGGTGGATCGGCCCGCTGACGCCGTACCGGGCAGGGGCGGGATCGGCATCACGGTCGAGCCGACGCTGGTGAGCTCGCTCGAGGGAGTCCGGCGCTACATGGGCGAGTATCCTTATAGCTGCCTCGAGCAGCGCGTGTCCCGCTCGGTAGCGCTCGGCGACTCGAAGCTCTGGAAGGCGATCGCGGCCGATCTTCCGGCCTTTCTCGATCGCGATGGCCTGTTCCGGTATTTCCCCGGCGACCGCTTCGAAGGCAGCGAGATCCTCACGGCCTACGTGCTTTCGATCGCCAAAGCCGCGGAGTACGAGCTGCCGGGCCCGGTTCGCGAGTCGGCGATCCGGGGCCTTACGGGTTTCCTCGAAGGCCGGATCGTCCGGGGCCGCTCGTACCCGACGGCCGATCTCTCGATCCGCAAAGTGAGCGCGGCCGAGGCCTTGTCGCGCCACGGGGCGCTCAAGCCCGAGTCCTTGGGCTCGATCGAGGCGAATCCGAACCTCTGGCCCACGGCCACCGTCGTCGCGTGGCTGAGTACCTGGCGCAGGCTGGCCAACGCGCCGGGAGCCGCCGAGAAGATCCGCGAGGCCGATCGGATCCTCCGGGCTCGCATCAATTTCCAGGGAACGAGAATGACGTTCTCGACGTCCCGCCCGGACATCGACGCCAACGGCTGGTGGACCATGGACTCGACCGATTCCGCGGCGGCGAAGTACCTGCATTCGATCCTCGAGTTCCCCGAGAGCGTGACGGCGATGAAGGAGGACATGCCCAGGCTCGTTCGCGGCGTGATCGCCCGGATGAGCCGCGGGCACTGGGATCTGACCACGGCGAACGCCTGGGGCGTTCTCGCTGTCTCGCGTTTCTCCGACGCGTTCGAGAAGGTGACCGTGAGCGGGCAGACGCAGGCGTCGCTCGAGAGCAAGCCTCAATCGTACCGCTGGGAGACGGGCGCGAAGGGGTGGAAGACGCGGTTCGACTGGCCGAAGGAGCCCGGCAAGCTCAAGGTGTCGCACGACGGCGCCGGCCAACCCTGGCTCACTGTTCAGGCA
>CAYZKI010000044.1:0-13273 GCA_964478745.1 uncultured Bacteriovoracaceae bacterium | reverse complement strand
CACAAGCCCAACTCCGCTGGCGGAGCACCACAAGCCCAACTCCGCTGGCGGAGCACCACAAGCCCAACTCCGCTGGCGGAGCAACGGCTCCGCTCACTCAAAAGCCACGAGATGGTAAGTCTTCTTTCCCTTGCGCAGAACGAGATACCCGCCACCGATCAGATCGCCGGCTTTCAACGCTGCGGCAGGATCGCTCGCGCGATCGTTGTTCACGTAGATTCCGCCCGCGGCGATGTCCTTCCGCGCCGCGCCCTTCGACTGGCAAAGGCCCGTCTCGACAAGCGCGTCGATCAGGGGCCAGCCGGCGCCACCGAGCGCGTCCTTCGCCTTCCTGGTCGACGGCGCGCCCGTCATCACGCTCAGGAGCGTCTTGCCGTCGAGCTCGCGGATGCCCGGGCCGAAGAGCGCGCTCGAGGCCTTCTCGGCCTTCGCAAGCTCGGCTTCTCCGTGGACGAGCACGGTCAGCTCGCGCGCCAGGGCCTGCTGGGCGGCGCGCTTCTCGGGCGCGGTCTGCGTGAGACGCTCGAGCTCCGCGATCTCGTCCAGGGACTTGAACGAGAAGAACTTGAGGTAGGTGACCACGTCCGCGTCCGAGCTCCCCAGCCAGTACTGGTAGAACTGGTAAGGGGAGGTGCGCGCCGGGTCGAGCCAGATGTTCCCGCCCTCGGACTTCCCGAACTTCGACCCGTCGGCCTTGGTGACCAGAGGATGGGTCATGCCGAAGACGTCGGCTGAATGATCGCCCGTCCCGCCCTCGCGCTGGAAGCGGATGCGGCGGATCAGGTCGATGCCGGCGGTGATGTTGCCCCACTGGTCGGACCCGCCGATCTGCAGGCTGCAGCCCTCCCGGTCATTCAGCACGAGGAAGTCGTACGCCTGAAGGAGCATGTACGAGAACTCGGTGTAGGAAATCCCGTGCTCGCGGTCCTCGAGACGCGCCCGCACGGACTCCTTGGCCACCATGTGGTTCACCGTGAAGTGCTTGCCCACGTCCCTGAGGAAGTGGATGTAGCTGATGCCCCTGAACCAGTCCGCGTTATTGGCCACTTTCGCGGTCTTCAGATCGAGAAAGCGCGAAACCACGGCCGTGATGCCGGCGACGTTGCGGCTCAGGATCTCGTCGGTCAGCAGCTGCCGCTCCTGCGACTTGCCGCTCGGATCGCCGATCATCCCTGTCGCGCCGCCCACGAGAGCGATCGGGCGATGGCCCGCGAGTTGAAAGCGCCGGAGGGTGAGCAGGGGCAGCAGGCTTCCCACGTGAAGCGAGTCGGAAGTCGGGTCGAAGCCGCAGTAGAGCGTGAGGCTCTTTTCGGAAAGCGCCTTTCCGAGCGCGGGGTCAGTCAGCTGCTTGACGATTCCGCGAGCCTCGAGCTCCTTGAAAAAATCCTTCATCACGGGGTTCGACATACGCCTGCAGTATAGCGCACGGCCTCCCGACCCGCTAGAATGGTCACTAGAGAATGGTTCACACGAAGTTCGAACATCACGAAAAGCAACGGAAGCTGACTTTCCTTCAGGCCCTGTTCATCAGCCTGATCCTGCTCTCGAGCCTGCATATCGCCCCCGGAGCGCGCGCCCGCTCGGGCGAGCTGTGGGAGCTGTTCCGGCCGGGCAAGCCGATGGTCGATGCGCCGCTCAGCGAGAAGCCCCGCCAGGCCTGGCCGCTCCCGCTTCGCGCTTTCCCGCACTGAGAGCCTTACTGGCCGCGCTTCCGCATCACCTTCCAGTACGCTTCGCCGTAGTCGCCCTGCACCGAGCCTTCGTTCACGTGCACGTACCAGACGAAACCCGCCGAAATGACGGCCTGCAGGACCCAGAGCGCCACGAGAGCGCCCCGGCCCCGCCGGTGGAGCAGCGCCGTCCGGGCGAGCCAGAGGTGCTCGAAGGGATAGGTCACGCAGAGGTAATAGCGCCGGATCATCACGCCCGTCGCCGTCATCACGGCCCCGCACCCGATGGCCGCCGCGCCCAGCGCCAATGATGTCGTCGACGAGCCGCGGCCGAGCAGGATGCCCGCCAGCCGCGCCCGGTTCCGGAAGAGATGGGCGATCCCGACGCCCAGGATCGCCACGCCCAGGGTCAGGATTCCCAGATGAGCGAGGCCCACGATCCAGGTGGGAGCCCCGCCGATCAAGGGGTAGCGCGCGAAGTCGGAAAGCTGCGCCCAGTGCGAATTCCCGCGCAGCAGCCCGATGGGGTTGCCGATGTGGAAGCCCAGCGGATCCGAGACCCAGAACTGCCAGTACTTGAGCTGGAGGATCTCGTCCAGGCGCCAGCCGGAGCTGCCCGCGGCGGGGACCGTCAGCATGTGATGCAGCCACGGGACGAGCGGCCAGGCCGCGGCGCAGGAGCCCGCGAACCAAGCGCCGAAGCGCGTGCGCCTTCTCTCGCTGTCGAACGCGAGCGACCAGACGAAGAGCGCGAACGCGAGGAAGAACCCGCTCATGTGGATCTGGCCGATGAAAGCCCCGAAAAGGCCCCAGGCGAACGCGCCCGGGCGTCTCGAACGCGACCAGAACCCGGCGAGCATCAGCATCACGAAGAAGGGTAAGAAGCCCTCGGGCCAGAGCTTCCGCTGGTAGACGACGAGGAACGGATTGACCATCGCGAGGCATCCGGCCCAGAGCCAGGGCTCGCGCTCGGCCGGGTCGCGCACGAAACGGAAAGCGAAGGGGAAGACGAGGGCCATTCCCAGCACCCCGAAGACGGCGAGCGCGCGGGCGAGCTCCGTGGGCTCGTCGGCCCCCGTGACGCGCGCGAGCGCCGCGTATACCCAGACGCTCGCGCCCGGATTGACGAGGTACACGCCGGAAGGGATGCCGACCCAGGGCCAGGGCTCGGTCACGCCGACGCTCTGGCTCTGGTTGTAGTGCCACTCCTCGTCCTCCTTCCATTCCATGTCGGCGGTCCAGACCAGCCGGAGCGCCAGGCCCGCGAGAATCGAGACGAGGATGAACGCTTTCCAGAACCGGCCGCTCATGTCACGCGCCCGACTCGCTCGGCGAAAGCATCCGCAGGGACTGGTACTCCATCACGCGTCCCGAGGAGTAGGGGTCGGGAATCTCGAGCCGCGAGACATCGTCGGAATCGGCCGGATGCACGATGATCTCGAGCGCCGGATTGCGCGCGATCCGCGCGCGGATCTGCCCGGGGTCCCGGAAATGGAAGGGCTGGGGATAGAAGAAGTCGCGGTACTCGAAACCGTGCCGATCGAGCGCGCGCTTCGCGGCCAGCGAGAGGACGACGAGCGGAAGGCGCGGCGTCAGCCAGAGCGCCGGGTCGTACGGGAGCCTGACCTGGCGGATCCCGCGGCTCTTGAGCACGGGGGCCATCGCGTCGATCAGGCCGGGCAGGAGGTGGATATGGTGATGGCCGTCGAGGTAGCTGATCCTCGCGCCGGTCGGGGCCAGGAGCTTGTCCAGGCGGTCGAGCTGGAACTCGAGCTCGGTGAGCGCGCGCGGGAGAAGCTCGCGCCGGGAGCGGAGCCATTCGACGAGCAGGCGCCCCGCCGAGCGTTCGCGGAACCGCGTGCCCGAGGGCTCGCCATAGGTCAGGTTGAAGTGCAGGCCGAGCTCCACCTCGGGGATCGCGGCAAGCTCCGCGAGCCCGTCGGCGAGGTACGGGCAGTCGGCCATCAGCGACACTCTCCTGATGATCCCTTTCCGCGCGAGCGCGAGGATGCCGCGGTTCACGCCGGGCGAAAGGCCCCAGTCGTCGGCGCTGATGGCGCGCGCCCGCGGCAACGGGCGGTAGCAGCCGCGTTTCCATCGCGCGGCGAGGATCGGGATGCCGCGCAGGATGGCGAGCGCCTCGGAGAAGACGCGCCTCCTTTTCTTCTCGGCCGGGAGATGCAGGTGAACGGGCAGGTCCGCCTGTTTCACGCCGAGCCCCGAGGCCGCGAGGCTCAGCTCGAGGTCGAACAGGAAGCCCGAGGAGTACTGCGAGGCGAACGCGTGCATGGCGAGCCTGCGCGAGATCAGAAAGGTTCCCGACTGGGTGTCATCGGTGCGGAGCGAAGGCAGGAAGAGGCGCACCAGGCGGTTGAAGCGGACTCCCATGCGGTGGCGCCCGTAAACCTGGCCGAGCACCGCGACCGGGATTTGGAAGCGCGTCCGGGGATGCCGGCGGTTGGCACGCACCATCTCGGCCCCAGCGGCGAGCTCCTTCCACGCCTGAGCGAGGAAGTCGGCGGCGACGGGCTGTTCGAACGAGAGCGCGCCCAGCGCGCGCCCGCGCGCCTCGAGGAAGCCTTCCCGGAGCGCGCGCCCGCGGCCGACGTCGCCCAGGGGTTCGAGCAGGCGGACGGACGCCGGAAGCCCGGGAGATAGCCCGGGGGGCGACCAGCGCGAGGTGAGATCCCCGTACGGAACGACGATCCACTCGCAGGACGCAGACGGGAGCGCGCGCGCCCACGAGGAAAGGAGCGCAGGCAGACGCCCCAGGTCGATCGTGGCCTGCGAATCGAGCGGAATCGGGACGATCCACGTGACGTCGCGATCGAGCGCGGCCTTCGGCTCGCGCGGCCAGGGCCCCGCGGGCGGCTGGTCGAGCGCGAAGCTCATCCAGCGCGCCAGGTGCGACGGGCGCGACAGCGCCCACGCGCGCCGCGCGCACGCAAGCCCCAGCACGGCCATCGCGAGGGCGGGAACCGATGCGCGCTGCAGCCCGAAGAAGAGCCAGTCGGGCGTGAAGTCCTTCGCGGGGGCGCTGATCGAGACGAAGAAGAGCCCGATCGCGATCCAGTCGAGCCGCGTCTTCCTTCGCGACGAAAGCACGAGCGCGAGTGGGATGGCGAGGATGGTCATCGAGTACTTGAACGTCTCGGGCATGCACGCGAGGTAGACGAACAGCCCGAGGGCGAAGAACTGCGCGCGCCCCTCGAAGCCGCGCGGGAAGCGTAGCGCCCAGAAGGCGAGCGTGAAGGCGCAAAGGGAGAACGCGAGCAGGGGAAAGAGCCAGGCCGCGCTCTCGGGGTCGAGCCGCAGCAGAACGCCCTTCAGCGACTGGTTCGCGTAGTGGGAGGCATCGAAGTAGCTCGAGTCGTGCCGCACGATCTCGAACCAGGATCGAACGAGCTCGACCGTGCGCGACAGCGGGGCGAAGGCGGCCCAGGTGAACGCCGCGAAGGCCGCGCCCATCGCGAGGCCCGCGCGGATGGCGCGCCTGCGGAAGGCCTGCCTGGCGAAGACGAAGAGGCCGAGCACGAACGCGGGGCCGATCTTCAGCACGGCGGGGACGAAGACGCCGAACGTGGCGAGCCCGGCGCGCGCGGGGGTCCGGGCCACCGACCAGGCCCAGAGCGCGAGCGCGAAGCCCGCGAACATGAGGCTCGAGACCTGCCCGATCATGAACGTGTCCCAGACCAGCCGGAGCGTCATGAGAAAGGCGATCGCGGCCGCCCAGGCGCCCTCGCGGTCGCGGCGGATGCGCGTGGCCACCCGCGAGAGCAGGAAGAAGCCCGTCGCGAAGGCCAGGTACTGGATGAGAAACCAGCCGCGCTTGGCCGAGACCAGATCCAGGTCGGAAAGCGCGCGGAAGAGGGGAAGCACGCCGGGGAAATAACGGAACGGCGAGGCGCCGTCCGCGAACGAGTAGATCCCGCCGAAGCGGCCTTCCTTCCACCGCAGGGCCGCGCGGTAGTAGACGTCGAAGTCGGTGTAGAGCTCCCGCGGCGCGATGTTGACCCAGTACACGACCGGGATAGCGAGCGCGGCGAGCAGGGCAAGGACGAGAACGCCTCTCCGCGCGCCCTTCATGCGGGAGTCCCCCGGAGCTCCGCCGGCTCCTTGGTCGCGACGAACAGGACATCGGCGAAAAGCGCGCTCGTGCACGGGCGATGGCGGACGCGGAAGCCCGCCTCCGCGAGGGCCGCCGCCCAACCCGGGGGCGAGCGGAAGTGCAGCGAGCTCTTCTGCTCCGAGCGCGTGAACCCGGTAGCCGTCGCGATCTTCTCGTAGATCCGGTTCAGCCGGCCCGCCCATCCGCCGCCGGGATCGACTTCGCGCACGAGCAGCACGCCGCCGGGCTCGAGGCTGCGGTAGGCCTGCTCGAAGATGCGCATCTGCTGCTCGGGCGGGAAGTAGTGCATGACGTCGATCAGGGTCACCCCGACGAAAGGGCCCTCGGGAGGGGAAAAGGCGCTTCCGGTCTCGAACCTGAGCTTCAGCCCGGCCGGCGCCTTCGCGAGCGCGCGGCGCGCGATCCCGATGCGTTTCTCGTCATGGTCGACGCCGATCACAGCGCGCCTCGACGAGCGCGAGGCGAGCGCGAACGACAGGAGCCCGTGCCCGCAGCCGAGATCGAGCACGGGGCCGGCGCCGGGCAGCTCGCGCTCCATGTCGGAGTACGGCGTGAGCCGCCATCGGGCCTCGAGGAACAGCCGGCTGGCGAGCTCTTCGTCCGAATAGAGAGAGGAGACGCGAAGGGTCCGTGCCCGGCCGTACGCGCCCGCGATCTTCCGGCCCAGGATCCGCGAGAGCCAGACGAGCGCCTGGAAGCTCTCGCGCAGCACGCGCACCGTCGATTTCTCCGACTCGAGCCGGAGCACGACGGGAAGCTCGCGATGGCGGAAGCCGCGGCCGCGCGCGGTCAGGAAGAACTCGAGGTCGAAGAAGAAGCCAGGGCAGACCTGGTCCGCGAAGGCGCGCTCCGCGAGATCGCGGGTCATCGCCTTGATGCCGGCCTGCGTGTCGCTGGTGCCGACGCGGAACAGGGCCTGAACGAGGCGGTTGAAGCCCAGCCCGAGCCGGTGGCGCCTGAAGGCCACGGGAAGGAGCTCGACGGGCAGGCTAAACTGGCTCGTCGCGAGCCTGCGGTTCCCGGTGATGAAGTCCGTTCCGCGGCGGAGCTCCGCGGCCGCACGAGTGAAGAACTCGAGCTCGTAGGGCAGATCGGCGTCGGTGAAGAAGATCCAGGCCCCTTTCGACGCCTTGAAGCCCGTGCGGAGGGCGACGCCCTTGCCGGGCTCGCCCTCGTGCGGGACGCAGCGGACGGACGGAAGCGCGGCTTCGAGGCGCCGCGCCTCCTCGAGCGTCGAGGTCTCGCCCGGGCGGTCGTTCGGGATGAGGATGAGCTCGTGGCCGCCAGGGAACTCCCGGTTCAGGTAGTCGAGCGCCGCGTTCACGGTCTGGCCCAGAGTCTGCGCGGCGTTCCTGGCCGGGATGAGCAGCGAGACTTGCGGCGGGACCGGGGCGGGCACGAAGCGGTCTCCTTTCAGTTCGCGAGCGACGGACGGGCACCCGCTCCCGGCGTGATCGCATGGGCCGCGAAGCGGTCGAACTCGAGGAGCGAGTCGAGCACCTCCTCGGCGGCGTCGACGCTGTGGAGCGCGAGGCCGCAGGCGGGAGTCCAGAGCGCTTGGCTGAGCAGCTCGCGGATCTTCTCGTTCTTGAGGCCCGAGAGCGCGAACGTCTCGAGCACCTGGGCGAGGATGGCGCTCGGGCTCTCCGAGCGCACCGGAGCGGTGGCGTGCGCGGTCGGGATGACGCCCAGGGCGAGCTTCCCGCCGGCCCGGACGAACTGCTCGAAGCTGCGGGTCTCGGGGCGCGGGTCGGGTCCGGTCGAAAGAAGCGCCTTCAGCGAGAGCGATGCGTCGATCGAGAGAATGTCGAGGTCGAGACCCAGGATCGCGGCCCAGTCCGTGTTGCTGCAGCAGTGCAGCCCGACGGTGACGCCCGACTTGCGGAGCGTCTGGAGCATGAGCCTGAGCTCCTGGAAGCCCTGCCAGTGCTTCGGCGTCTTGAGGTTCAGGCCGTAGAGCCCGGGCTCGTCGACGAAGATCACGGGGTGAGCGCCGGCGGCGCGGACCCGGCGGGTCATCGCGAGCGCGCGCGCGAGCACGAGATGGTAGATCTGCGCCGAGAGCTCGGATGGAAGCTCCTGGGGAAGGACCGAGCGCTGGGCCGAGGAGCTCGTCGAGGCCTGCGGACCAGCCACGCGGAGCGCCCACTGCGAGGTCATCGGGCCGGCGATCTGGATCTTCGCGACCTTCGTGCCGCGCTCGGAAAGCTCCCAGAGGAACGGCTGCCAGCAGCTCGAGGTCGCGGCGGAGGGCTCGAACGCCTCGAAGGCGTCGGGCCTCTCGGCCCGCTCGAACGCCTCGTTCAGGCGCTTCTGGAACGCGTGCGACCGGCTCGACCAGATGTCGAGGTTGATCGTCGCCGTCCCGTCCTTGTCGACCTGGAGCCCCGGAAGCCCCTCGAGCGCCTGCGCGATCATGTACTCCCAGGGGTTGCGGATCGGGATCTGCGGAAGGAAGGGGATCGCCGTGCGGAACGAGAAGGCGAGCGCCGCGTCCACGTTGTGGTGCGGAAGCGAACCGATCGTCGTGCTGCCTTTAACGGTTGTCATCTTCGGGGCCTCCGTCGCCGGCGCCGCGGCCGACCGAGAAGTAAGTAGCCTGAGGGTGATGGAAAACGAGGGCCGAGACGCTGGCCTCGGGGTCCATCATGAATCCGTCGGTGAGCTGCACCCCGATCTCGTTCGGCTCGAGAAGCTTCCAGAGCGTGGCCTGGTCGTCGAGCCTCGGGCAGGCGGGGTAGCCGAACGAATAACGCTTGCCGCGGTACTTGGCCTGGAAGCGCTCGAGCATCGTCATCTCGGGCGGGTCCGGATAGCCCCAGCCCTTGCGGATCTGCGAGTGCAGGAGCTCGGCGTAGGCCTCCGCGCTCTCGAGCGCGAGCACCTGGATGATGTGCGACTTGAGGTAATCGCCGCGGTTCTTGAGCTGCTCCGAGAGCTGGCGGATGCCGCGGCCGACGGTCACGACGAACATCGCGACGTTGTCGAGCGTGGCCGAGCCTTCGGGAAGGACGTAGTCGCTCAGGCAGAGCCCGTCCGCGCTGCGGGTCGGAAGAGGGCGCTGGCGGGGAAAGTGGAACTCGGCCGGCCGGCCGTTCCCGCTGTCCAGGTACAGGCGGTTGCCGGAAGAGTAGGCGCGGAAGTGCCGGAAGATGGCCGCCGGGCTGAGCGCGCCCGTATCCTTATACTCTTCCTTCACGTCCTGGACGGCCCGCCAGATCGAGATGGCCTTAGGCTCCTCGCGCTCGAGCTCCTCGCGGACCTTGGCGCCTTCGGCGCCCGGAAGGCCCATCTTCTCGAGCTTGCGGACCACGCCGCCCGGGATACCCAGGTGGCGGCCGTACATCATCAGGGGGTTGATGTACTTCCAGATCGTCTCGATCGGCGTGTTGCGGATCACGTGGCGGTCGAAGTCGGTCGGCGAGGGGATCTCCGCTGCGTCGAGGACGCGGATCTGAGAGGCGCGCTTCTCGGAAACCGGGGCGGCGGGGGCCGCCTCCTTCTTCACGCTCGCCGCGCGGGCGCGCTTCTCGGTGAGCTCGCGCTTGAGCTCCTCGAAGCGCGCGGGATCGACGATCGACTTCGCGAGGTCGAGGCCCGACATCGCGTCCGAGGCGTAGGCCACCGTGCCGCCCGTGTAGGCGGTGGCGATCTGCTGGTCCACGAAGTTCGAGCTGAGCGCCGCGCCGCCGACCAGGATCGGGGTGCTGACACCCGCGCGGGAGAGGTCTTCCGCCGTCACGACCATCTGCTGCGCGCTCTTCACGAGGAGGCCCGACAGGCCGACGATATCGGGCTGGTGCTCTCTTACGGCCTGGATGAGCTGCTCCGGAAGCACCTTGATGCCGAGATTCACGACCTGGAACCCGTTGTTGGCGAGGATGATCTCGACGAGGTTCTTGCCGATGTCGTGCACGTCGCCTTTCACCGTGGCGAGCACCACCTTGCCGCGCGAGGAGGAGGTGGCCTTGTCCATGAACGGCTCGAGGTGCGCGACCGCGACCTTCATCGCTTCGGCGGACTGCAGCACCTCGGCCACGATCAGCTGGTTCGCGTTGAAGAGGCGGCCCACCTCGTCCATGCCCTTCATCAGGGGGCCGTTGATGATGTCGAGGGGCTTCATGCTTTGCAGCGCCTCGTTCAGGTCGTCGACGAGCCCGTCGCGCGAGCCCTCGATGATGTAGCGGGGCAGGCGCTCCATGAGAGGAAGCTTCTGCTTGTCCTGGCGGTCGACCGCCTTCTTCTCGCGGAAGTGCGCCGCGAAGGCCGCGACGGGGTCGGCGCCGCGGTTATAAAGGAGGTCCTCGGAGAGCTTGCGCTCCTCCTCGGGGATGGAGGCGTAGCGCTCGAGCTTCTCGGAATTGACGATGGCGAGGTCGAGGCCCGCCTGGACGCAATGGTAGAGGAAAACGGAGTTCAGTACCTCGCGGCCCGCGTTCGGCAGGCCGAAGCTCACGTTCGAGATCCCGAGCACCGTGCGGGTGCCAGGGAAACGCTGCTTGATGAGCCGGATGCCTTCGATGGTCTCGATGGCCGAGCCGACGTACTGCGCGTCGCCGGTGGCGCACGGGAAGACGAGCGGGTCCCAGTAGATGTCTTCGGGAGCGATGCCGTATTTCTCCGTCAGGAGCTTGTAGCTCCGCTCGGCGATCTCGAGCTTCCTCGCGCGCGAGACGCCCATGCCCTGCTGGGGGTCGTCGTCGATCGTGCCCACGACGAGCGCGGCGCCGTACTTCTTCGCGAGCGGCACGACTTCCTCGTAGCGCTCCTCGCCGTCCTCGAGGTTGATCGAGTTGATGATGGCCTTGCCCTGGCAGTAGGTGAGGGCAAGCTCGATGACCTTCGCGTCGGTCGAGTCGATCATGAGCGGCACGCGGATCTTCTTCACCGCGACCTCGAGGAAGCGTTTCATGTCCTCGAGCTCGTCGCGGTCCGGGTTGGCCAGGCAGACGTCGACGATCTGGGCACCGCCGCGGATCTGCGCGCGCGCCACTTCCGAAGCGTCCTCGAACTTCTCGTCGGTGATCAGCGTCTTGAACTTCTTGCTGCCGATCACGTTGGTGCGCTCGCCCACGATCACGGGCCGGACCTCGTCGGTGATCTCCAGATAGTCGACACCCGAGAGCGACGAGCGGCGCGCGACATGCGCTTCACGCGGCTTCCTGCCCTCGGCCAGGCGCGCGAGCTCGGCGATGTGGCCCGCGTGCGTCCCGCAGCAGCCGCCGATCAGGTTCAGCCAGCCGTTCTCGATGAAGCGGGACAGGACCTTCGAGACCATCTGCGGGGTCTCGAGGTAGCAGCCGCGCTCGTCCGGCAGGCCCGCGTTCGGGACGCAGGCGAGGCGGAAGCGCGAGAGCCGGGCGAGCGAGCGCAGGTGGTCGGTCATGAACTCCGGGCCCGTGGCGCAGTTGAGGCCGATGTAGAGAAGATCGACGTGCTCGAGCGAGGTGAGCAGAGCCTCGACGGACTGGCCGGCGAGCATCGTGCCCATCGGCTCGATCGTGCCGGAGACGGCGACTGGAATCCTCCGACCGAGCTCCTTCGAGAGGCGCTCGATGGCGAGCAGACCCGCCTTGACGTTCCGGGTGTCCTGGCAGGTCTCGAGAAGGAGGTAGTCGGCGCCGCCTTCGATCAGCGCGCGCGACTGGAGGTGGAAGTTCTCCTGGAGCTCCTCGAAGGTCGCGCCGCCGGTGACGGAGATCGCCTTCGTGGTCGGGCCGATCGAGCCCGCGACGAAGCGCGGGCGTTCGGGCGTCGAGAACTTCTCCGCCGCCTCGCGCGCCAGGCGCGCGGCGGTGACGTTGATCTCGTGCGCTTTGGACCCGAGCCCGTACTCGTCGAGCACGAGCGGAGTGCCGCCGAAGGTGTTCGTCTCGACGATGTCGCAGCCGGCGGCCAGGTAGGCTTCGTGCACCTCCCGGATCAGATCGGGGCGGGTGAGAACGAGGTTCTCGTTGCAGCCTTCGAGCTCGGCGCCGCCGAAGTCTTCAGCGCTGAGATCGCGCGCTTGAATCGCGGTGCCCATGGCACCATCCAAAACCAGGATCCGACGACCCAGCTCGCGGACGAGCTGTTCGTGACGCACTGCGTATGTACTCATATTTCTGAGTACTCTAGCCGAATCCCCAGTCAGTTGGTAGGGGCTCCGCGAGCAGAGCTCGCTTCGCCCTAAAGAAAGTGCTTGAAGTACAGGATCAGCTTTCCTGCCCAGCGCTCGGGGGCCGAAAGGCCGTTCCATTCGCCGATCTGGACCTCCTGCGACTCGGCGATGTCCATCAGGAACTGCCGCTCCAGCGCGCGGTGGCTTTCCGGATGGGTGAGCCCGACGTCCACCTCGAGGTCGTGGATGAGGCTGCGGTGATTCAGGTTGTTGGAGCCCACGCTCACCCAGTCGTCGATCAGGAAGGTCTTGGCGTGAAGGACGCGGGGCAGGTACTCGAAGATCCGCACGCCGGATTTCAGAAGGTCGTTGTAGAAGGCCGAAGCCGCCCAGCGCATGAACAGGATGTCGGGCTTGCGCGGGACGATCAGCCGGACGTCGACCCCTTTCGAGGCCGCGTAGCTCAGCGCCTGGATCAATAGCTTGTTGGGGACCAGGTACGGATTCGTGATCCAGATGCGGTGCTCGGCATCGACGATGCGCCTGAGAAACTCGCGGTGCGCGAAACGGCGCAGGTCGCGGGTGTAGTTGAGGCGGACGAGCTCGCCTTGCCGCACGTTCTCAGGGGCCCGCAGCCGGTGCAGCCGGCGCCTGCGGCGGCGGGTGCCGGGCGTCCAGGCCCGGCGCCAGGCCTGCTCGAAGCCTTCCTGCAGGCGCGTGATGGGCGGCCCCGTCACGCGCGCGCCCGTGTCGCGCCAGGACTCCGGCCCGCGAAGAGAGCGGACGTGATAGGCGCTGACGTTCATGCTGCCCACCCAGGCGCTGCGCCCGTCGATGATCACCACTTTGCGGTGGTTCCGGCGGTTCACTTTCCGGAACAGGCTGATCCACGACTTCAGCGAGGTGACTTCCCAGGGGAGCGGGTGAAATATCCGGACTTCCACGCCCGCCTGGGCCAACGGGGCGAGGTAGTGCTCCGTCCAGGACGCCGAGCCGACGCCGTCGATCATGAGCCGCACGCGCGCGCCGCGGCTCGCTGCATCACAAAGAGCCCGGGCGATCTGGCGCCCGAGCTCGTCGTGCTCGTAGATATAGGTTTCGAAATCGACGCTCTCGGCCTGTGAGATGGCGCGGATCAGTACCGCGAAAAACGCGTCTCCGTCAAAGAAGAGGGTTTCCTCTTCCCACTCTTCCTTCAAAACGGACGGTAGCCGGCCTTGGTCGCGTCGCTTTCCTTCATGAAGAAAATCCGGGAGCATTTGGGCACCCGCTTGTATTGGTCTGGTTCGCGGTACGTCTCGTCACGAACGTCGCCGACGTACTTGTCCGGGTCGCGCTTCTGGATGCGCATGCGGAACTCGAAAGGCATTTCCG
>CAYZKI010000043.1:11056-13391 GCA_964478745.1 uncultured Bacteriovoracaceae bacterium | reverse complement strand
ACAAATGAGAATGAAAAAGTTTTCGAAGCTCAGTCATCGCAGCTCCGAAGCTCGGCCATCGCAGATCCGTGATCTAGCCATTTCAGCTCCGTGATCTAAGTCCGTCAGCTCCGTGATCTAAGTCCGTCAGCTCCGCTGGCGGAGCTAGCCCAAGCCCCCAGCTCCGCTGGCGGAGCAACACAATCCCCAGCTCCGCTGGCGGAGCAAGCTCACTAGCCCCAGCTACAGGATCCAAGCCCGCAGCTCCGTTCGGGGAGCAAGCCCCCGCGTCGCCCGCGAAGCGCCTACCTCGTCGCCGTTCCATCGCCACGCGCGCGCGACGTCGTCTCGCTCCAGGCTCAGGATCGGCTCTTACCTGCCCGAACCGCTTTCGCGCGATCTCGCTGCCGGGGCGGGGGTGTAGCTTGAGGGAACGATCTCTTTCAGAAGGCGCGTCGAGACTTTTTCGCCGGTCCGCCCTTCGACGGTGAGACGTCTCTGAGCGTCGATCTCGCCGACCCTGGGCCTCATCCCAGCGATGAATCGCGCGGCCTCGGGACAGGAGCCAAAGACCGCCTCGAGGTCAGCCGGACAGACCAGGCCGAGCAGGAAAGAAGGACGACGCGCGACCCCTGCGAGCCAAGCCGGCATGCTTTCGAGCGCCGTAACCAACCGGTACTCGACATACTTCCGCACCTCGGCGTCTTTCAAGACAGCTCGGGAACCATCCTTGAATGTCAGGTGGACGAGGTCGCCGGGCTGCCCCGGTCCGCCCTGTCCGGAGAGCTCGAACTCCTGCTGGACGATCTCCTTGCCCGAAAGGGAGCTGATCGGAACCTGAGCCGACGCGGGCACGGAGAGCACCAAAGCCAGGAATGCGAGGATCGTAGAAGGTCTCATGACCGCACATCCAATTGCAGCCGGTGTGCCGGCATATCGAAGATCGGACCCGAGCCGACTCGCCCGGAGACAGCGGATCTGACCAAACCCTAGACAGGTGTTCGGCCCGTGACTAGTGCTTCTTCTCCCCGAAGCTCAGCACGCTGTACATCGCCGGCACCACGAAAAGCGTAAGCGCCGTCGCCACCACCACGCCGCCGATCACCGCGAGCGCCATCGGAATGCGGCTCTCCGCGCCCGGGCCGATCGCCAGCGCTGGCGGGACGGCGCCCGCCACGGTCGCGATCGAAGTCATGAGAATGGGCCGCAGGCGGACGGGGCACGCCTCGATCAACGCCTGCGTGACTCCCATGCCTTCTTCCCGCTTCTGGTTCGTGAATTCCACGAGCAGGATCGAGTTCTTCTTCACGATCCCCATCAGCAGGATCAGGCCGATGAAGCTGTAGATGTTGAGCGTCTGCCCGCCGATATACAGGGCGATGAAGGCGCCCGAGACGCTGAAAGGAAGCGCGATCAGGATGGTGACGGGATGGATGAAGCTGTTGAACTGGGAGCCGAGCACCATGTACGAGACGGCGATGCCGAGCACGAGCGCGAAGATGAGGCTGCGGAACGACTCCTCGAACGTCTTCGCGCTTCCGCCGATCACGGCCGTGTAGCCTTCCGGCATGATCTCGCGCCCGAGCCTGCGCACGGTATCGATCGCCTCGGCCTGCGAGCTCCCCTTGGCCACGTTGGCCATCACGCTGATGGCGCGCTGCCGGTCCTCGCGCGAGATCGACTGGAGCGAAGGCTTCTGCGTGAGCGTCACCACGTCGGCCAGCGGGATCAGCTCACCGCGATTGTTGCGGACCATGAGTGACTTGATCGCCTCGGGCGAGTCTCGCTCGCTCGGCGGAAGCGCGACGCGGACGTCGTAGCGGCGCCCGCCCTGGGAGAACTTCCCGGCCGTCGCGCCGGCCATCATCACGTTCACCGTCTGCGTGATCTCGGCAACGTCGACTCCGCGGTTACGGGCCTTCTCCCGGTCCGGGATCACCTGGATCTCGGGCATACCGGCCTGGTAGTTCGTGTCGATGTCGGTCATCTGACCGGTTTTTTCCATGGCCTCCGTCATTTTCTGCGAGAGCTCGACGAGCTTCTCCCAGTCGCCTCCCCGGATCGAGAACTCGACGGGGAACCCCCGACGCCCTCCTCCGCCGGCGAAGCCGGAAAGAGAGGGGTCCTGGATCGTGATGCGTGTGTCCTTGATCTTCAGCTCCTTGCGCAAGGCGGTAGCGAGCTCGGATGCCGAGCGCTTCCTGTCTTTCGGAGGCTTGAGATTCAGGAACACGGTTCCGGTGTTCACTCCGCCTCCGCCGAACCCGCCCACTGACGAGAAGTAGCCCTCGACCTCAGGTATCCGGGAGAGGCGGGCCTCGAGCTCCTTCATCTGGGCGTCCGTGAACGCGAGCGA
>CAYZKI010000043.1:0-11046 GCA_964478745.1 uncultured Bacteriovoracaceae bacterium | reverse complement strand
CCGACGGGGGTCTGGATGCGCACCATGAGGCGGCTCTGGTCCTGCGCGGGAACGAACTCCTGCTTCAGGCCGCGGCCGATCGCGAAGGTTCCGGCGAAGAAGAGGAGGGCCAGCGCCAACGTCAGGTAGGGGCGCTTCAGGGTGAGGGGAATGAGGCGCTTGTACAGCGCCGCCGCCCCCTCGAAGCCTTTCTCGACGAGCTTTCCGATCCGCGAGGTCCTCGGCTCGACCACGAGGAAGCGCGAGCAACGCATCGGAGTGAGGGTCAGGGCCTCGAGCAGTGAAAGGGCCACAGCCGCCGAAAGCGTCACGCCGAACTGCAGGAAGTACTTCCCGATCAGGCCTTCCATGAAGGCGACCGGCAGGAAGATCGCGATGATCGCCGCGGTGGCCGCGATCGCGGCAAAGGTGATCTCGCGCGAGCCGTCCATCGCCGCGGTGACGCGATCCTTGCCCAGCTCTTTGTGGCGGACGATGTTCTCGAGCACCATGATCGCGTCGTCGACCACGATGCCGATGGCGAGCGAAAGCCCGAGCAGCGTGAAGGTGTTCAGCGTGAAACCGAGCGCGTTCAGCACGATGAAGGTGCCGACGATCGAGACCGGGATCGCGAGCACGACGTTGATCGTCGCGGTCCACGAGCCGAGGAACAGCCAGCAGACCAGCGCGGTCAGAACGGCCGAAAGGATCAGCGTGAAGTTCAGCTCCTCGACCGCCTCCTTGATGAACTGCGTGTTGTCGAAGCGCACTCCCATCGTGACGCCCGCGGGGAGCGTGGCCGCCACCTCGCCCATTCGTGCCTTCACGGCCTCGGCCACCTCGACGGCGTTCGAGCCGGGCTGCTTGCGGATGCCCAGTCCCACGGCCAGTTTTCCTTGGGTCCGGGTCAGGCTGCGGATGTCCTGCGTGCCTTCCTCGACCTTGGCGATCCGGGAAAGCGGGATCGGAAGGTAATTGAGCGAGCCGCCGCGGCGGCTCACGGTGATCTTCCCGAATTCCTCGGCGGAGGGCGCTTCGCCGAGGGTGCGGATGTTGAACTCCTTGGCCTCCGTCTCGATGCGCCCGCCGGGAGCCTCCGCGTGCTCCCGCTGGATCGTGCTGATCACGTCGGAGGCCGTCAGCTGGTAGCGCGCGAGCTGCTTCTGGTCGAGCCAGACGCGAAGCGCGGGCTCCGCGTAGCCCCCGATGAAGATGTCGCCCACGCCCTCGATCGTCGAGAAGCGGTCCTGGATCTGGTCGCGGACCAGGGTCATGAGGTCCTTGCGCTCGTGGCGGTCGGAGGTGACGCTCAGCCAAAGGATCGGCTGGTCCTCGGGGTTCGACTTGCGAACGACCGGAGGCTCCATCTCGTCTGGAAGCCGGTTCTGCACGCGGCTGATCGCGCTCTGGATCTCCTGGACGGCGACGTCGATGTCCTTGTCGAGGCCGAACTCGACGGAGACGCTCGCGCTTCCCGTCCGCGAGGACGACGAGATGCTCTTGATCCCCTGGACCGAGGTCAGCGCCCCCTCGATGGGGTCGACGACGTCCATCTCCATGACCTGCGGAGCCGCCCCGTCCAGGTTCATGTTGATGCTGACCACCGGGAAGTCGACGTCCGGGAGCTGGCTGACCCCCATCCGCTCGAACGCGAGCCCGCCGAAGAGCAGGAGCCCTGCCATGAGCATCCAGGCGAAGACGTGATTGCGGATCGAGATCTCGGAGAGGGTCACGCGGAGTCCTCCGATTATGCCATCTTTCCCGAAAGACTTCACAGCCCTGTTTGGGATGTGCTACGCGGATTGAAGGAGGTTTCTCACGTGGCCGATTCATGTCCCTGCGGTTCAGAAAAAGCGCTCAAGCAATGCTGTCTTCCGGTGATCGAAGGCGCGAAAAAGCCGGCGACGGCGGAAGATCTCCTGCGCGCCCGCTACACGGCGTTCACCCGCGGCGACATCGACTACATCGTGAATACTCACCACTCGAAGACGCAGGGCGAGGTCAACCGTCAAGGAATCGAGGAGTGGTCCAAGCAGTCCGAATGGCTCGGGCTCGAGATCCTGGACAAGGTCGGCGGCAGCGCGTCAGACACGAGCGGCACGATCGATTTCCACGTGAAGTACCGCGCGGGCGGCAAGCTCCAGGATCACCGCGAGCACAGCGTCTTCGAGAAGGAGAACGGCGACTGGCGCTTCCTCGACGCGGCCGCCCTGGGTGGCGGAACCTACCGCCGAGCCGAGCCCAAGATCGGCCGCAACGATCCGTGCACTTGCGGAAGCGGCAAGAAGTTCAAGAAGTGCTGCGGCTCCGCCGAAGCCAGGGCCTAGGCCCGGCTAGACGGCTTCCGACGTCAGATCGGGCTTGAGCGCCACGCGCTCGTCGAAGACGAAGCAGCTCCCGCGGTAGTGCGCGGATCCGCACTCCTCGAAATACCGGAGGATCCCGCCGTCCAGCTGATAGACCTCGCTGAAGCCTTCCCGCCTGGCGAGGGCGGTCGCCTTCTCGCACCGGATGCCGCCCGTGCAGAACATCACCACCGGGCGGGATTTTATCTCGACGGGAAGCTCGCGGATCTTTCCGCCGAGCTCCCGGAAGCTCTTGAGCCCGAGGTCGAGGGCGCCCTCGAACGTGCCGTACCCGATCTCGAAGGAGTTTCGCGTGTCGACCAGGACGATGTCGCGCTTCTCGTCGAGCCAGCGCTTGAGCTCCGCGGCCGGGATGCGCGCGCCCGTCTCGCGCTCGGGCGCGATCGAGCTCATGCCGAGCGGGATGATCTCCTTCTTGATCTTGATGAACAGGTTCCCGAACGGGATCCTTTCCGAAAGGCTCAGCTTGTAGTCGAGGCCGCGGAACGGCTCCTGCGTTCCCATCCAGGCCATGAAATCGCGCGCCTGGGGCTCCTCGCCCGCGATCGAGCCGTTCAATCCTTCCGTGCTGATCAGGATCGTGCCCCGCAGCCCCCGGCTCTCGCACTCGGAGCGGAGCCGCGACCGGAGGGCCGGAAGGCTATCCGCTTCGAGGCCGACGAAGCGGTAAAAGGCGAGGTTCAAAATCATACCGCCTCATACCATAAGTCCAGGACCGGGGGAAAACGAGGGGTTCAGGCCCTGCTCGTAGAAGGCGATGCCTTCCTCCACGCCGCCGTCGAAGACGATCTTCCCGCCGCTCAGGACCACGGTCCGGTTGCACGCGCGGCGGACCTGGTCGGCGGAATGGCTGACGAAAAGCACGGCGCCGGAGCGATTGATCATGGAGAGCACTCGCTGGGCGGCCCGCTCGCGGAAGAAGCGGTCGGCCCCCTCGAAGACCTCGTCGAGGATCAGGAGGTCGCTCGGCGCGCAGGTGACGATCGACAGGCAGAGCCGGGCCTGCATGCCGTTGCTGTAGGTCCGGTAGGGCACGTCGAGGAAGTCGCCGAGCTCCGAGAACTCGAGCGCCTCGGCCACGAGCTCCGCGCGGTTGCGATGCTCGGGGTACAGGAGCTCGGCCAGCAGCTCCGCGTTCTCGCGCCCCGTGAGGTCGGGACGGATGCCAATGGCCGTGTCGAAGATGGCCCGCACCCGGCCGCGCAGACGGACGTGCCCGGAGTTCGGCCGGTAGATGCCCGCGATGCAGCGGAGAAGGGACGTCTTCCCCGCGCCGTTGACGCCCAGGATGCCGACGCGGTCACCCGGATAGATCTTGAGGCTGAGGTCGTCGGCGACGCGGACGCGCGCGCGGTTGCTGATCAGCTTCGAGTGCGACCGGGTGAACAGGTCCCGCCACGTGTTCGCGCGATGGTAGTCCGCGCTGAACGAAAGCTTGAGATTCTCCAGGCTGACGATCGGCTGAAGACCGCAGGCGCCGCCGGACATGCCGTTAGACATGAAGAAATACCTCGTTCCGCTTGCGCCGCCAGAACAGCGCCGCGGCGGCGAGCAGGATGGCCGCCGTCACCGCCGCACCTTCCATCGACGCGATGAAGCGCTCCGGCGTGTACTCGTAGAGCGCGGCGCGGAAAGGATCGATGAGCCGATAAAAAGGATTGATGCTCACGAGCCAGGCGAGATCCGCGGGGACGAACTCTTTCGGATAGAAGACCGGCGTCAGATAGAAACCGATGCTCGTCACGAACGGCACGATGAACCGGGTGTCGCGGAAGAAGACCTGCACGCTCGCGAGCAGCCAGGTGAGCCCGAGCACGCCCGCGAAGAGGCAAAGCACGGGAAGAGGCAGCAGCCACAGCCCGCCGGAATGCGCGCCCGTCGGGACGAAGGTGAACAGCTGGATCGGCACGAGCACCAGCAGGAACGCCCCGAGGAAGTTGATCGTGTTGTCCACGAGCTGCGCGAGCAGGTAGACGAGGGGGTGGATCTGGAAGGCTTTCAGCGTCCGTCCCGAGTTCACGAACAGGGGGGTGCACATGTCGAGCGACTGCACGATGAAGATCCAGGGGATCAGGCCGGTGAGCAGGAAGAGGCTGAAGTTCGGGACGTCGATCTTGAGCACCCGCTGGAAGACCAGGCTCTGCACGCCGAACATGATCAGGGGGTTCAGCACGACCCAGAGGAAGCCCGCGATCGTCTTCCGGTAGCGCGACTTCATGTTCGCCATCGCGAGCGCGCGCACCTGGCTGAGGAAGATCGTGCGCGAGGTCAGCGTCGAAAGGGGAGCACCCGTGGTGCCGCCATAGGCGGGGCTGGCGCTCGCGCTCATGCGGAAGAAGGCCTCATGCCTTCAGTGTTAGATGCTCGGGGTCGTGTTGACAAGCTGCTGATCCTGGTTGATTTCCCAGCGATCATACGCGCTTTCGCTCCAGGAGATCTTTCCGGCGGCGCGCGCGATGAACGCGTCGCGCGACATGTCGCCGTTGCCTCCGGGGCCCGTGATCTGGGCGACCTGAGGAGCGCCCGCCTGCGTGCCGCTCAGACGGGAGTACTTCACTGCGGGCCAGCCGTTGTCGGTGCCCGGAGTGCAGAGCGTGACCGGCGTGCCGGCCGAGGACCAGACGTAGCCGAAGCAGTTCCGGTTGCTGGTCTTGCCGCAGTCGTCATTCAGGGTGCCCGTGAAGCCGACCGCGTAATAGTTGTTGGTGGGCTGCGTGAACCCGAGCTGGCGGATGCACGCCGAGTAGGTCAGCGATTCCACGCGATAGGTGCGCTCGCGGGCGTAGACGCCGGCCAGGCTGGAGCGCGCCTCGGCCTGGCGGGCCTTGGACTGCCACTTCATCCCGTTCGGGACGGCGATCGCGCCGAGGACGCCCACGATTCCCGCGGCGACCATAAGCTCAACAATCGTAAAGCCCGACTTCCCTATGCGTGCTTTCGGATCCATGTCTCAATTCTAGCACAGAATTCAGCGGACTTTGGAAGGCCCGCCTAATAGCTCGGAATATCTCGAGGTAAACTGGCTTTCGTCCCAGCCCGCGGCGGGGGCGCGTTCACGAAATTCGTGGAGGTCCGCGTCGCAGCGGGAAGATCTTTCCGGCCCGCAGAGATAACGCGCCTCGGCCGCGACGAGCGCGACCTCGGGGCCGAACTCCCGGGACGATCGGAGCAGAGCCTCTTTCAGGATCGCGTACCCCTCGCCCTGCCGCCGGTCCGACGCGAGCGCCGCGGCGAGGAAGTAGTCAAGCCACGCGGAGCGCCTCTCTCCGCCGCCTCCGAGTTCCTCCCGGAATTCCCCCAGAAGCCGCGCTTTCTCGTCCGGAGGCAGGTCCGGCGCGCCGTAGATCGCCCGGCCCAGGAGCTCGGGCAGCTCGGGTGCCCCGGGCTCCCATTCCTTCAGCCGCAGCACGATCGGGAGAGCCTCGTCGGCGCGCCCCTCCCGGAGGAGGTAGCGCGAGAATGCGGCGGCGCTGCGCGGGGAGGGCTCGACGGCCCACGCGTGCCGCCACAGGGACAGGTCGCTTTTCCAGGTCGAGGCGACGCTGAAAGCGGAGACGAATAAGACGGCGCAGAGCGAGGCCAGGCCCCACCGGGCTCGGGCCGGAGCGTCGCGCCCGAGCCGCGCTTCGGCGAAAGCCGCGAGGGCGAAGACCGCGCCGAAGAGCGTGAGCAGCGCGTAGGTGTCGGACACGAAGACATTGGTCACGATCAGCGTGACCGGAAGGAGAGGAACGAGGCCGAGCCCGAGCCACGGCCGCGTCTCTTTCCGCCGCGCCGCCACGAAGATCAGCCCCACGACCCCGGCGAGCCCGGCGAGGTTCTCGATCGAGCCCGGGTAGTAGCTCGCGGCGAGCCGGAACGGCAGCGCCAGATTGAAGACGTAGCGCCCGAGCGCGAGCAGAGGGAACCAGGGATCGGCGCCGGCCCATGAGACCACCTTCGTCATCGAGTAAGTGGCCACGTAAGAATTCGTGTAATGGTCGAGGTTCACCGCGGCCGCGAGCGCGAGCAGCGGCAGCGCCGGAAGCAGAGGCAGCGTACCGCGCCAGGAGCCGTCTCGAACCCTCAGATAGAGCGCCGCCCAGAGAGGCCAGGCCACCGTCAGCGGGTGAGTGACCATCGCGAGCCCGTAAAAGGGGAGCGTCACCCACGCGCTCTTTCGCCGGACCAGGAAGGCCGTCGCCAGGAGTATTAAGGTGACCGCCAGGAGATGCTTGCGCGCCGAGACCCATCCTACCGTTCCGACCGCCAGAGGATGCACCGCGATGAGGACCAGCCAGTACGGCGCGAGGCGCGAAGAGCTCAAGAGAGACCGGAGGATAACGCGGGCTGTCGCGAGCGCCGCGATCCAGAGCAGAAGGTTGGTCAGGTGATAGGTCCCGACGCCGGTGGCCGATTTCACCCAACCGTCCAGGAAATAGGTGAAATCGAGCACGGGATGGAGGAAAAAGAGCTCACTCCACCGCCCTTGCGCGATGAGCTCCAGATACTCGGACAGGCCTTTGGCTTTCGAGAGGACGTGGACGTCATCGCGCTCGAGCAACGGAACGCCCGATATCTCGCTGATGACGAGTGGCGCGTGGATGAGGATCGCCAGGATTGCCGCTATGACCACAGGTGAAGCCTATCATGCGCCTGCTTCGAATCGCACTACGCTCGCGGTGGTGATCGTCACCCATCGCCGGGCCGCGATGCTCCGTCGCGCGCTCGGGAGCGTGGATCGCGCGCGGAAGCTCGCGCCCTCGCTCGACGTCTCGGTCTACGTGCTGGTCAACGGCGACGACCCCGACGCGCGCGAGATCCTCCGCGGCTCGCCCTGCCGCCCCTTCGCCTTCGAGCTTTCGGAGCCCGTCTCCCCGGCGCAGGCCAGGAATCTCGTGCTGCGCTCGGTGCGCGAGGAGTGGGTTTTCTTCCTCGACGACGACGCGTATCTCCCGGACGAGGGGCTGGCCGAGTTCGAGCGCGAGCGCGCGCGCTGGCCGCGGGCCGCGGCGTTCGGAGGGCCGAACCTGACCCCGCCGTCCGCGCCGGTCTTCGAGCAGGCCATCGGGCGCGCGCTGTCGTGCCGGCTCGCCACCTGGTTTTCCGTCAGCCGCTACCGCAAGCAGGGCACGGACCGGAAGTGCGGCGAGGAGTCGCTCATGCTCTGCAACCTGTTCGTCAGGCGCTCCGAGCTCGACTCGGATCCCTTTCCGGCGAGCTTCGTCTGCGCCGAGGAAAACTGGCTGCTGCAGACGTTGTCGCGCAAGGGCTCGACGCTCGTCCATTCGCCCGGCCTCGCGGTGCTGCACGACCGGCGGCCGAGCTGGCCCACGCTCGCCAAGCAGGTTTTCCGCTACGGGTTCGGCCGGGGGCAGAACCTCTGTCTGAGACCGACGACCGCGCGGCTGGGCTACTTCATCCCGACGTTCTGCGTGGTGAGCGCGCCGCTTTTCCTTGCCCGCGGCGAGTGGCGCCCGTTCGCCGCGTACGCGCTTCTCTGCCTGATCGGCGGCTGGACCGTGCGCTCGCTTCGCGCGGTCCCGATCTTCCCGCTGATCCACGTTTCCTACGGCTTCGGCCTGATCGCCGGCCTCGCGGGCGGGATCGTCTCGGCGCGCGAGCGCAAGTCCGCGGGCGCGCTCGGCGCCGAAAGCGCGGTCGGCGCGAGATGAGCGCCGCGACCGGCGTCACGCTGTCTCTCCACGGAGGGGCGCTCGAGCTTCGGGCCCGCGACGGGCTCGGGGAGCGGGCCCTCGCGGAGATGCGGCGGGACTTCTCGGCGTTCGCTTCCTCCTCCTCCTCCGCGCGCAAATTCGAGACCCGGATCGAGCTCGGCCGGCAAGCCGATCCCGTCGGGGCTTGGCTTCCGGTCTTCGCCACCCGCTCGTACCAGGTGTTCGGCCTCGGCCGCGCCCGCGCCGTGCGCTACGGCTGGGGGTTCGAGGCGCACGCGCGGGTCGAGAGCGAGAACGCGGGATCAAGCCGCCGCTTCCGGGTGGCGGCGGGCGAGCTCGCCGACCTGCACGAGCAGGGCTACCTGGCCGCGCTCTCGGCCGTCGGCGAGGCGCTCGATCTGAGGGGCCTGCATCGCGCGCACGCGCTCGGCTTCGAGGGCGGCTTCGAAGGGGAGAGGAGCGGCGTTCTCGTGCTGCTTCCCTCGGGAGGCGGGAAATCCGCGCTCGCTTCGCTGCTTCTCGAAAAGAGCGCGGCGAGGATCCACTCAGACGAGACGCCCCTGCTCGATCGCGAGGGAAGGCTTCACCCCTTCCCGGTGAGGATCGCGCTCGCCCCCGGGCTTGCGGCGAGCCTCGGCGTGTTCCGGAGCCAGGGGGAAGGGCGCCCTTTCAAGCGCCGCCAGTACCGGGAAAAGAGGCTGTTCGAGATTCCGGCCGCGCGAGTCGCTCCCGTCCTGCCGATCCGCACGATCGTCGTGGGGCGCCCGGGAGGCCGCGCGGTCCTTCGCGAAGGCTCGCGCCTCGAGGCGCTGGGCGAGCTCGGACGGAGCCTGGTCGTCGGTGCGGGAGTCGCGCAGATGGCCGAGCACCTGCTCCGGGCGGAAGGGCTTCCGGGCCTGGCCGCGATCGCGGCTTCGAGAGCGCGCGCGAGCGTGGCCTGCGTTTCACAGGCGCGCTGCCTAAGGCTCGATTACACGCGCGACGCGTTCGAGAACTTCGAGGCCATCAAGCCGCTGTTCGCGCCCGCCTGACCCGGGCGGCGGCCCGGGCGCGAGACCAGCGCCCAGTTCGTGAACCAGCCCGGCCAGGGGAAGCGCCGGTTCGACTCGGAGGCCATGGCGCGCTGGAACCGGCGCTCGGCCTCGAGGCTCATCGGCTTGGCCTTCGCGAGCGAGGGCACGTGCCACACGCGCACGCCGTGGTAAGGCGAGAGGCGGATGAACTCCTCGCGCGCGCTCGCTCCCGGCTTGACCGGGCTCTCGAGTCTCGGCGCCCAGAGCTCCGCTCCGCGGGCGAGCGCCTGGTGCACCAGGTAGCTGTCCGAGCAGAGCAGCTTCTCGTTCAGGTCGACGACAGTCCAGCCGCTCCAGTCCGTCACGGACTCGAAGCGCAGCCAGGTCATCGCGTCGATCGAGCCGAAAGCCTTCGCGATCCGCGTGAAGTAAGCCGGATGAAAGTCGTGCTGATGCTCGGTTCCCCAGCCGTCGAAGCGTCCGAGCAGGAAGCACTGGGCTTCCACCGCGCTCAGGTCGCCGAGGTCCGACTCGAGCTGTTCGAGCAACGACTCCAGATGGTCGATGGAACAGTAGGTGTCCATGACGAGACCCGTGAGCAGGATCTTCTTCGAGGCCGCGCTCGCGGGCGAGGCGCCCGACGCCACGGGGCGCGCGCGCTTCGGAAGCCGGGCCGCCGGATCGGGAAGGGAGACCAGCTCGAAGAAGCCGACGCGGCTCTTCCAGGCCACCGGAACGTATTCCGCGAACTCGAGAGGAACGAGGATCTCGCCGTCGAAGCCGCGCGGCTGCGGGTTCGCCTTGAAGAACCAGAGCAGCGAAAGCATCCCGTCCCGGGCCATCCACGTGCGGTGTTCCTTGAGCTGCGCCGGGTCCTGGCACTCGATCAGGAAGAAGGGATTGAGCGGGGAGCAGTACTCAAGCCCGACGGGCCAGAGGAAGTTCACGAAGTCCGTCGCGTACTGGGGCTTCGCCTGGAGCGGGCCCTGCTTGCGGACCACCGCGTGAGCCGCGAACCAGTCCGCGAGCCCGGAGGCCGTAGCCTGCGGGCGTTTCCTGCCTTTGCCGTTAGTGGGGAGCGTACGCGCCATAGACCACCTCGTAGAATGAGTTTTTTCTGGGCCCGTCGGGGAAGGGAACCTTGCGGGCCATCACGGAAGCATGCTCTCCCAGCAGCCAGCTGAAGCCCTGGAACGCGGGAAGCGGGCCGGCGTGGATCGCTCGGATCTTTTCCGCCACGGCCTCGATCGAGACCCAGTCCCGGGCCCTGGCGCTTCTCGCCTCGCGCGCGTGCGCGGAAAGCAGATCGGGCCCCTGCCCGGAGGCGGCCGCGGCGACGCGGAAGAGCTCGCGTTGGAACGCGCCTTTCTGGAAGACGAGCCCTTGCTCGGTCAGCTTCACTCCGACGAGCTTCACGTCCTGCGGCTGGGCATCGGCGAATCCCGAGTAACCGGCCCAGTCGGAGATGATCGCCGGGGTGCCGCAGGCCAGGGCTTCCGCCACCGACATCCCGAAGTCCTCGTCATGATGCAGGCTCAGGCTCACGAACGCGTCGCCCGCGTGGTAGAGCTCGGCGAGCGCCGGGGCCTCGAGCGAGCCGAGATAGTTGACCCGGCTCCTGAACTCCGGTCCGAGGCCGGAGAGCGTCTCGCTCCAGAGCCGGTAGTAGCTTCCGCGTTTTTCGCGCACGCCGAAGAACGGGGTGTAGAGATCGTCGAACGAGCCCGCGATCAGGAGCCGCGTCGGAACGCCGGCGAACTTCTGGAACGCCTCGATCTCTGTGAGCATCCGCGTGACGTTCTTCTGGAGCGAAAGCCTTCCCGTGTAGACGAGGGCGAGCTCGCCGGGCGCGATCCCGAGCCGCTCGCGGACGCGCTCGCGCGCGCCTGGCTCGAACCGGAACCGGCTCGCGTCCATCGGGAACGGGCAGTGGGGCCCGACGGCGCGCGGGTCGACGACGAAGCGCCTGAGCAGCTCGTTCTGCCGGGGCGACGCCCCGACGAAAAGCGCGCGCGTGCGCTTGAGCATCTT
>CAYZKI010000042.1:9472-13760 GCA_964478745.1 uncultured Bacteriovoracaceae bacterium | reverse complement strand
CTCCTGAACCACGCCCTCGCCTCGGCGGCGGGAAGCTGGATCGCGGGCCAGTTCTCGCCGCGCGCGATGGCCTATGTCCTCGCCGTGACGTTCTTCGCCTTCGGGATCTGGACGCTCAAGCCTGACGAGCCCGGCGGGGAGTCCGAAGTCGGGCGCTCGGGCGCCTTCGTCACCACCGCGGTGCTGTTCTTCATCGCCGAGATGGGGGACAAGACGCAGCTGGCGACGGTCGCGCTCGCGGCGCGCTTCCAGTCCGTGATCGCAGTGACGCTCGGGACGACCCTCGGCATGCTGCTTTCGGACGGACTGGCCGTCTGGGCGGGCGAGAAGCTCGCTCACCGCGTGCAGGCGCGCGCGGTGAGGTGGCTCGCGGCGAGCCTGTTCTTCGCCTTCGGGGTCGCGGCGCTGCTCGCGGCGCGGAGCTCCTGACCGCCTTCAAGGTTTCTCGAGAAACACTTGAAGATCTGCTCGGATATAGCGCGGCTGAGGCTCTGGGGTGTCGTCCGGGACACTCGTTCCTGACGCGCCCCCTTCCGATAAAATCAAGGAATGGGGGTTCGATCCGGAGCACGAGTGCGCCTCAGGGCGATGGCCGTACTCTTCTCGCTGCTCGCGGCGGGGAGGGGTGACGGCATCGTCGCGCCCGCGCTCGCCCTCGATGGCGCGTCGGATCCGAGTCAGAGAGCGCTCGGGAACCTCGCCCTGTTCTCCCGGTGCTACGCGCACCTGACCTCCAGAAGGCTCCCGAGGAACCATCCGTTGCGGGCGCAGGTCCTGGCGGGCCGCAACCCGATCGACGCGTGCATGGAGATCTTCGACTACGCGACCCTGCTCAACACCACGAGCGTGAGCACCGACGGTACGCTCAGGTACGGGTCGGACGCGGCGAAGCTCCCCGAGGCGAAGCTCGTGCTTCACACGTTCAACGACCTTCACCGGACCTGGTTCCCGAACGACGACATCTCGAACACCGTCCCCGAGGGCAGCGAGTTCTATTACCGCTCCAACGAGCTTCAGGACGAATCGGAAGCCGCCCTTCACGTGACCCGCGCCCTTTTCGGCGAGGGCGTGCGCTATCGCGAGGTGGTCACCTCGCCGAGCGGGATGGAGGCCATACGGAGCAGCGGTCCGATCAAGGACACCGCGGCCAGCAATCGCCTCAGCACCTATGACTCCGCGCTCGACGCGACGGATGGGGCCGGGCGCGGACACGTCCCGCTCGACGCGTGGCTCGTACAGACCGGGGAGCTCCTGGGCATTCGCCGCATGAACCTGAATTCCGCGAAATGGAACCAGGTGGCGCGCACGCAGCAGATCACGCTCGGAACGGATACGAACCGCTCCACCAACAACGCGCCCATCTACATCAACCGCTCCCTGGGCGGCGGGCTGATCGGCACGCCTTCCTACTTCATCCTCAACAACGGACGGCCGGACTTCCTCCGGCCCGACGGCGGGTTCCGCCAGCACAGGCGCTGGGCCAAGTCTGTGCTGACCGAAGTGATGTGCCGCGAACTTCCGGCGCTTCGCACCTCGGATGTCGTGCCGTACGTCCAGCAGACCGTGACGGCCGATACTCCGGCCTTCCGCCGGAGCCGCAACTGCATGGGGTGCCACGCGACCATGGATCCGATGGCGGGAGTCGTACGCAACGCCTCGATGCTCCCGATCCCGGAGCGGTGGGGCGGAGGGGTCGCCGCGATGCAGATGGTGATCTGGCCGACCGATCTTCCGCGCGAGGCGGGGCAGGTCGACCTGGACCAGGCTTTTTACCGGCGCCCGACCAACGGGAAGCTCTTCTACCGGAGCCATGACGGGACGCTCGTGAGACGCGACGTCGCCAGCGTGGCCGAGCTCGGAGCCGCGATCGCCGAAACCGAGGATCTCTACGTGTGCGCGGCGTCGCGCTACTTCCAGTACTTCACCGGGGTCCAGGTGAACCTCCAGGACACGGGCGACCCGTCGCGCGAGCCGCTGTCCGCGGCCGACCTGGCCTATCGCGAGCAGGTCGTGGCGCTCGGAAAGGCGCTGAAGGCGGACCCGTCTCAGAGCCTGCGCACGCTCGTGCGCTCCATCCTCGAATCGGATCTCTACCGGACCAAGGCGATGCGGAGCTTCGGTCCGGTGGGAAGCGCGGGTGACCCATGAGCAGGCGCAGGAAGAAGCTTCTCGACCCGACCCGGCGCCAGGTGATCTCCATGATCGGGGGCTGCGGCCTCGCGCCCTTCGTCTGGGACCCGGTGACCCAGCTCCTGAACGGGATCGTCGAAGGGCTGATCATGAAGGCCCAGGCGGAGACGAACCCGAGCGCGCTCCCGCCGAGGAACTACGTGTTCTGCAGCCTTTCGGGCGGACCGCCGAGGTGGCTCTGGGACCTTCCGCTCAACCCGTACGGAAATCCGGGCTTCATCCGCAATCCTCACGTGGCGACGCGGTTCAGCGGGTCGACCCGCACGGCGTCGGCCCTCGAATACGCCACCGTGCCGATCACGCGCGCGGGCACGACCATCCAGATGCCGCACCTCTGGAGCCAGACGATCCCGACCCCCGCGAGCCGCGGAGGCGCCTGGGTCCCGATGGCGCCCCTGATGGACAACATGCTGATGATCCGCGGAGTGAACATGCTCGCGGACGGGCATCCGGACAACGAAAGAAAACAGCTGCGCCCGCTCGTGTCGCAGGCGAGCCTGCACGGCAAGGTGGCCGATCATGCCTCGTCTCCGCTCCCCGCGGTCGAAGTGGACGGGGCCCCCGGCGGCGCTTACAAGTCGGGCAAGGGCATCGGGCAGACCCGGGTCACGAACTCGGCCAACCCGCTTTCCCAGATCCTGAGCCCGTTCAATCGGGCGACGGACGGGTTGTCGTCCGGGTATCTGAGCAGGCGCGCGGCGATGGAAACCGCCGTCAACCAGGCTCTTTCGGCCCTGGGCTCCTACGCGGGTTCCTCGCTCCCGGGCTCATCCGACCTCTTCGTCCTGAGAAACCGCGCGGAGAACCTGATCAAGGCCGGGATCGGCGATGTCTCCACCGCGTATACGACCTTGAGGAACAAGTACCAGTCGCTTTTCACCGCGTGCGCGGGCTTCGTTTCGAACGCGAACCGGATCCCCGGCGTGAGCGACCTGGCCATCAACTCGGCGAACTTCACCGGCGCCGACGCGAACGCTCTCGTCCTCGACCAGAGCGGCAACCGCTTCTCCGGCGCCGATCTTCGCGACATCGTGAGGGCCAATACCGAGGCATTCGGGATCGCGGAAGGCTTCGCGGTGGCGGAGTACCTGATCCTCAACGGCTACAGCACGTCGGTGGTCTTCGGCGCGGGCCGCTTCGTCGGAGTGGGCCTGAAGTCGAATGGGATCTGGTCGTTCGACGAGCATTACCAGGGGGCGGTCGGAAGCCTGCTCCTGAACACCTTCCTCTTCCGCGGGCTTGCCGCCTGCCTGAACGAGTTCATCGCCGTGATGAAGGAGAACGGGAAGTTCAACGAGACCGTGATCCAGATCGGCTCCGAGTTCAGCCGCAGCCCGAACGCCAACATGGCCGACTCCGGCCACGGCTGGCAGGCCAACTGCACCTCGATCTTCTCGGGCGCCATCGACCGCCCGATGGTCCTCGGGAACCAGAAGCTCGACGGGAACCCGAGCGGCGCCGACCGCGGCACCTGGGGCTCGGCCGCGACCGTGAGAGTGGACGGCTCGGACGCGCAGCTCGGGATCGGGCATTCCACGTCGACGGTCGCGCATCTTCTTCGCGTCTCGCCCCCGGTCTCGAACAACAGCTCGCTGGTCGCGGAGAACGGGACCTCCGGAGTCTCGCCGACGATCGATCTGGCGACCACGAAGGACGAGGCATGAGATGAGGGCGAAGGGAAGGCGGCCGATAGCGCATCTCCTCATGGTGACCGCCCTGGTCGCGGGCTGCTCGAAGCCCGTCTCCAGGATCATGCGCGTGGGCCAGGCCAGCGCTCCTCCTCCGAACGTCTCTTCCTACGGCGTCCAGGGCACCGCCGAGTCGCGCCTGCGTCTCGGGACGCACAAGTTCGTCTCGTCGACGCTCGAGGAGATCTTCGCCGCCGACTACGCCACGGCCGCGGGCGGAAGCGCCGAGGCGACGGCGCGTGCCGCCGCGCTCGCGGCGCTGGCCGACCTGGTTACCGACGAGTCGCTTCACTTCGGCGGTCCCTGCGACAAGTACCAGGCCGGTTGCCAGGCCTCGCGCTCCCAGCTCCCGGTCGTGCCCACGGCGGCCACCGCGCGCATGGCTCTCACCGTACGAGTCTGCGACCGCC
>CAYZKI010000042.1:0-9462 GCA_964478745.1 uncultured Bacteriovoracaceae bacterium | reverse complement strand
CGGTCGCTCGCGCGCTCGGCGTCGCCTCGGTGGCGTCGCCGTCGCTTCCTACGGACGCGCAGATCGCCGGCGCCTATCAGCTCTTCTATCCGGACCAGGAGATTCCGGCGCCGGGCCTCGCCGGGCTGCGCGCGGTCGTCACTCAGACGCAGACTCAGGGCTACGCGGCCATCGAGGCCTGGCGCTTCCTGCTCCTCACGCTTTGCCACAGCCCGGACTGGCAGGTCACGTGACGAGCGCGAGGGCATCGGCGGCCCTGGCGCTGCTTTTCCTGGCGCAGGCCGGGTGCGAGTTCCAGGCGATCAACTCCTTCTCGAACGACGACGTGGTCTACGGAACCGACGACGCCGCCTTGACGAGCGGGAATCCCCGGTTCGCGGCGGCGCGCGAGGTCTTCAAGGCCCGTTGCGTGACCTGCCACCGCGCTTTCAGCTCCTATTCGGAAGACCAATGGATCGCGAATGGATACGTCGTCGCGGGAAACGCGGGGGCGTCGTCGGTTTACTCGCGGCTCCGAGGCTCGGGCGTAGGCGGCGACGAGAACATGCCTCCCAGCGGGGCGATTTCCTCGGGCGAGCTCACCGATGTCCGCGACTGGATCAACCAGATCGGGGGCGGCGGCTCGAGCGGCGGCTCCACCGGCGGCACCACGGGAGGCGGGGCGAACGCGGCTCAGCGCCTGGCCGCGGCGCTGGACGTGGTATCGCGCAGGTGCGCGAGCTGCCACTCGGTCACGAGAACCGCCACCTCAACCGCGTATTCGGGAGCCACCGTCCCCGCCTTCGCGAACTTCACCACCGACAACGACTTCGTCGTCCAGGGCCTGGCGGACCCGGGGAGCCCGTCGACGTCGTGGATCTACCGGGCCCTGACCGGTTACGGGAACATCGCGACCATGCCCCAGTCCGGAGGCGCCGTCTCTGCGGCGGACGCCGCCGCGCTGAACGCCTGGATCACCCAGATCGGCCAGCCCTGAGGCTTCCGCTCCCTCAGAACAGGTAGCCGCCCTCGAGCCCCCAGGCCATCGCTCCCGGCTTCCCCAGGAACCCGACCTTCGTCGAGAGGAAGAGGCGCCCGACGAAAAAGCGCGCGTCGAGCATCGCGCCGGCGCGGAGCGCGCTTCCGGCCGAGATCGAGCTTCCGGCTTCCGGCGAGGGGAAGTCGACCGAGCGGAAGACGAGTGGAACGGTGAGTCCCAGCGTGACGTTTCCGCTCGCCGGCCGGACGAAGTATCCGATCGAGGCCCTTCCGCCGAGCACCGCGATGGACCGGGCCTCGTAGGCGATCGGAACCGCGGTCGACGAGGTCTTGAGCGCGGCGCTCGCGGCGCCCGAAAGGAAGCAGGCGGAGAGGTCGAGCTCGGAGCGCTTGCCGAGACGGAAGAGCGCGCTCGTCCCGGCGCAGATCGCTGCGGTCGAGGACAGCGCCGGGTAGACGGTCCCGTCCGAGTAGTTCAGGCTCAGCGGCTCCTGCCACGAGACGACGCCGATCACGGGAGAAAGGTACCAGCGCCTCGGGCCCTTCTTCCGGGGGGCTGCCTCGGCCTCGCCCGGCTGCTGGACCAGGCTCGCCGCGAGAAGGAACAGGGCGGCCTTCATCACAGCCATACGTGCACCTGCGACTGGAGGGTGAACGTGTCGGCGTTGACGGAGGTCGCGCCGATCGAGCGCGTGCCGAGCAGGTCGATGCGGAGCTCGACCCTCTGGAACGGGAAGTACTGGAGGGAGGGGCCGGCGCGGTAGGACCGCTGGCTCCTCGCGGAAAGGTCGTCCGTGTAATGCTCGAAGGTCATCAGCACGTGGACGCCCCGGGCCATGCGCGTCTGCGTCTGGAGGAAGATGGCGTCACCGGACTTCGAGGACTGGGCCGCCTGCGAGGCCCCCGCGTCGCGGATCAGCGTGAGCTGGGCGAGGATGCTCGAGCCCTTTCCGATTCCCGCGCGCGAGTGGATCGCGTAGAGCTGGCGCCCGCGGAACGCGTTCGACGTGCGAAGCACTGAAGCGCCCAGGCGCAAGCTCGGGACCGGCTCGAACTCGAAGATGCCGCTCACGCCTTTCTGGCGGAAAGCCTCCTCCTGGAAGAAGTTCCCGAGCAGGCCGTGGAGACCCGCTTCCCATCGCTCCGAAGAGTAGTGCAGCAGCGCCCCATGGGACTGATCGTTGATGTTGAGCTGCGTCCGTGAGCGGATGTAGGCGTTGTGGTCGGGCACGCGAAGCCCGAACGCCGGGTCGAGAAAGCCCGCGTAAGCTCCCCAGGCGTCGCGCCGGACCGCCACGTAATGCTCGCGGGAGATCCAGTTGGAGACCTCGCCGCGGGTCCCGGGCGCCACCGACTGGGGCACGGGCGCGTAGCCGAAGGTGCCCGAGAGAAAGAGGGAATCCTCGATGGCGATGAAGGTCGCCGAAGCCTCGCCCTGCATATGGATGTAACGCGATGTGGTGTTGGCCTCGAGGCCGGTGAGCAGGTGCAGTCCCCGATAGTCGGCGCCGAGCTTGAGCTTCTCGGGGAGCTTCGCGCTTCCGAGGAAGCCCGAGCTCTCCGCGAGCTTCTCGTCGCTCAGGCCCTCCGCGAAGAACGGCTTCGCCGAGACCGTCGTCGCCCCGAGCGCGCGCCCGTAGTCGGTCAGCGGACCGTTTCCGAGCGGGTTGAAATGACAGGTCATGCACGAGGTGTAGCCGTAGCCGATGAACGAGGGATAGGCGCGCGCGGGCTCGGCCAGGGAAGCGAGGGTCAGAATGAGGAGGAGGCCGGGTTTGAGCATTTCGAAAAACCGAAAGCTAAACTGCGATACTTGCCAGTGACGGTCAAGCGAGGAGCGCGCTGACTCGACACGTCAGCTCCGATCGCGGCGGGACAGAACGTCTCGGCCCGCGAGCGGTCCTGTCTAAGCACTCCGCAGCATTTCAGCTCAGCTCGAATCATTCGCAGATGAGCGCGGCACCTGTCTTGTACAAACAAGCGACCATAACAGGGAGACCGAACATGAAAAAGCTGAAGAGAAATGTCGTTGCTGTCGTTTCCGTGATCGCCGCCGGACTGTCCATGCCGGGACTTTCCCTCGCGGACAACTCGATCGAGAAAGTCGCCGCGCCGGTGACTCAGGTCTTCTCGCCTCTGGGGTTCGACTCGAACGACAGCAGCGAGGTCATCATCTCGGGCTTCCTGCCGAACCTCTGTTACAAGGCCGCGAAGGCCGATGCGCAGGTCAGCGGAAAGTCCGTGCAGGTGGAGGTTTCGGCCCTGAAGGTGAAGGGCCGCATGTGCGCGATGATGTCGGTGCCGTTCCTCGAGGTGGCCACGCTGGGCGTCCTCCCCGCGGGGAAGTACTCGGTGGAGGTGAATCCCGGCCGCCGTCGGGCGCTTGAAGGCAACCTGACCGTGGTCAAGGCCGAGCGCTCGTCGATCGACGACTTCATTTACGCGAATGTCTCGCAGATCGAGCGGATCGAAGGCACGCGCCGGATCCTGCTCCGAGGCGAGAATCCCAGCTCCTGCTACGACCTCGACGAGATCCGCCTCATCTCGAACGGCAAGGACGTCTACTCCGTGCTGCCGATCCTGACGCAGGTCAGCTCGCGCTGTGACTCCGTCATGGAGCCGTTCGAGTACGAGTTCACGGTTCCACGCGAGCTGCCGGCGAAGAAGATCCTTCTTCACGTGCGCGTGATGAACGGCAAGTCGGTGAATCAGCTCTTTGACAACCGCTAGTGCCCTTGGAAGCGGCTCAGGATCCGCGAAAGGTCGTCGATGTCGACGGGCTTGCGGATCATGGCCTGGGCCTGGATCCGGGCCTGGCTGACCTCGATCTGAGCGTCGGCGGTCATCAGCACGACGGGGATGTCCGAAAGAGCGGGATGGCTTCGCTGTTCCTTCCGGAACGCGAAGCCATCCATCACCGGCATCATGAGATCCAGGAGAATCACCGAAGGGGGCTGTTCCGCCGAGAGAAGCAGGTCGAGCGCCTGCTTGCCGTTCGAGGCCACCTGCACGTCATAGCCCTCCGACTTCAGGAACTCGGTCATGTTGTCGCGAAGATCGGGATCGTCCTCGACGAGCAGTACCGTCTTGTTGAACACCTTGCCGACGGACCTGCTCATGAGGCATCGCCCTCCGGAAGGCTGACGGTGAAGGTGGAGCCGCTTCCGAGGCGGCTTCTCAGGCTGACCATCCCGCCGTGCGCCTGGACGATCTCGCGGACGATGTAGAGGCCGAGCCCGAGGCCGGCGACCTCGTTCCGGGAAACGGCGCGCTCGAACTGATCGAAGATCCGCGCCTGATCGTGCTCGGCGACCCCGATCCCCTGGTCCTCGAACGCGAGGCTCACGTAACCCCCGCCGCGGGAAATGCGGATGCGGAGGGGTTTGCCCGCTCCGTACTTGATCGCGTTCGAAAGGAGGTTCGTGACCACCTGCTCGATCCTGAAGCGGTCCCAGGTCCCGCGGGAAGGGCCCTCGGCGTCGATGGTGAGGCCGGACCCGGACTGCTGGAGCTCGATCTGGAACCGCTCCGCGACCTCGCGGACCACGGATTCGAGATCCATCGGCTCGAAAGCGTAATTGAGCTTGCCCGCGGAGATCCTCGCCACGTCGAGCATGTCGTCGATCAGGCGGATCAGGCGGAAGATCTGGCGCTCGTCGGCGTCGATCATCTTCGCGAGACGTTCGGGCGAGAAGGCGCCCAGGTCGTTCTTGAGAAGGGAGCGCTTCCGCATCTGCACCTGCATCCTGAGGGAGGTGAGAGGGGTCTTGAGCTCATGGGACGCCACGGAAAGGAACTCGTCCCGTGCCTGGACGGCGTGCCTGAGCGCGGCTTCCGTGGCTTTCTGCCTCGATATGTCGCGGGCGATCTTCGCGGCTCCGACTATCGTTCCCGCGCCGTCGCGCACGGGCGAGACGGAAACGGAGATCTCGACCAGGCTCCCGTCCTTGCGGCGCCTGACGGTCTCGTAGTTCTCGATCTGCTCGCCGCGCGAGATCGCTCCGAGGATCATGTCTTCCTCGTGAAGGCGGTCCTCGGGGATGAGCGTCTTGATGGACCTGCCGATCATCTCGGCGGCCGGGTAGCCGAACAGGAGCTCGGCCGCCCTGTTCCAGCTCGAGACGATGCCGTTCAGGTCCTTGCTGATGATGGCGTCGTTGGAAGAACGGACGATGGCCGCGAGCATCGCGAGCTCGAGCTCGGCTTGGGGACTGGCGAGATGAGCCGGGCTGCCAGACGGGAATTTCGAGGGGTCCGTTGGAGAACGATCCACGCCTTCTTCATACTCCGCTTTTATCGTGTTGACCCAGCGCCGAATCGCAAAGAAGCGTCGAAGAGAACGGCGACACTATTCGTCACGAAATGTTCGAGTCAGGCCGCCTGTAACGCGGAGCTACTTACCCGGCTTCAAGTCCTTCTTGAGCGCAGCCAGCCCCGCGAAGGCGTTATTGAAGATCGCGGCCGGCTGCTGCGGCGCCTTGCGGCCCTGGGCGCGGGGCGCCGCCGGCCCGCTCTGGGGACGGGCGCCAGGGGCGCCCTGCGGACGGATGCCGGGCCTGCCGCTGGACTGGGGGGCCGGCCGGCTTTCGCGCTCGCGCGGGCCGGGGCTCTGGGCCTTCTCGCCGAGCCTCATCGTGAGAGCGATCTGGTTCTTGTCGAGGTTGACCTCGAGCACCTTCACCTGCACGCGGTCACCCGGGCTGACCACCTCGCGCGGATCCTTCACGAACTTCTCCGCGAGCTGCGAGATATGCACCAGGCCGTCCTGGTGCACGCCGATGTCGACGAACGCGCCGAAGTTGGTCACGTTCGTCACGATGCCCGGGCAGACCATTCCCGGCGTCAGGTCCTTCACCTCGTGGATGTCGTCGCGATAGGAGAAGGGGACGAAGGCGTCGCGCGGATCGCGCCCGGGCTTCTCGAGCTCGCGGACGATGTCGTCGAAGGTGAAGCTTCCCAGCTTCTCGCGGAGGTCCTTGCGGCTCTTCAGCTCGGCGACGCCCGCGCCCATGAAGTCGCGGATGCTCCTGCCGGCCTGGGCGGCGATCTCCTGCAGGACCGGGTAGCGCTCGGGGTGGACTCCCGTGTTGTCGAGCGGGTTCTCGGAGTCGGGGATCCTCAGGAAGCCCGCGGCCTGCTCGAAGACCTTCTTGCTGAAGCGCGGGACATCCAACAGCTCGTCGCGCGATTTGAAGAGGCCCTTCGTGCCGCGACGCTCGACGATGGCTTTCGCGAGGCCCGGGCCGATGCCGGCCACCCGCGAGAGCAGGTGATACGAGGCCGTGTTCAGCGCGACGCCCACCGAGTTCACGCAGGAGTCGACGACGAAGTCGAGGCTGCGCTTCAGCGAGCCCGGCGAGACGTCGTGCTGGTACTGGCCGACGCCGATGCTCTTCGGGTCGACCTTGACCAGCTCGGCAAGAGGGTCCTGAAGACGGCGCGCGATCGAGATCGCCCCGCGCACGGTCACGTCGAGGTCGGGAAATTCCTCGCGGGCGACGTCGCTCGCGCTGTACACGCTGGCGCCCGACTCGCTCACCATGACCACCGGGATCGCGGAGCCGAGCTCCTTGAGCGTGGCGCGGACGAACGACTCCGTCTCGCGTCCCGCCGTGCCGTTGCCCACGGCGATGGCTCGGATGGCGGTGTTCTTGGTCACCTCGCCGAGCAGCACTTTCGCGTTCGCCTTCTCGCGGTCGGACTGCAGGTGGATGACCGCCGAGCCCAGGAACTTGCCCGAGTCGTCGACGACGGCGAGCTTGCAGCCCGTGCGGACGCCGGGATCGATGCCGAGAACGGCCTTCGGCCCGAGCGGCGCGGCGAGAAGCAGCTTGCGGAGGTTCTCCGCGAAGACGTGGATGGCGGCCTCGTCGGCGACGGCCTTCAGCGCCTTGTGCGCCTCGCCCTCGATGCTTGGGAAAACGTGGACCTTGTAGGCGAAGCGCGCCGCCTTGGCGAGCACCGCGGCGCCCGGCGATTTGCGCGACTCCTCCGTCGGGAGCGCGCGCGCCTCGAACGCGGCGAGGAGCTCGTTGTCGAACTGCTCGGCCTCGTCGGGCGCGCCTCCGAGCGTCAGCGTGAGCTCCTCCTCCATCCAGCCGCGGCGGATCGCGAGGTAACGGTGCGAGTTCTGCGGCTGGAGCAGATTCTCGATCTTCTCGTGGTAGCTGAAGTAGTTCTCGTACTTGCTGTTGGGCTTGGCTTTCGCGCCCTTGCCGGTGCGCACGTTGCCGCGCTTGAGGACCGCGTCGCGGACCTTCTGCCGAAGCTCGGGAACTTCCGACAGCCGCTCGATCAGGATGTCCTGCGCTCCCTGGATCGCCGCGGCGGCGTCCTTGACGTCCTTCTCCTCGTTTCGGAAGGTGAGCGCCCAGAGGTCGAGCGTCTGTCCGGGCTCGGGCTTGGCCGTTCCCTGCGCGCAATCCCAGATCCAGTCCGCGAGCGGCTCGAGCCCGGCCTCGCGGGCGAGCGCCGCCTTCGTCTTCCGTTTCTGCTTGTAGGGAAGATAGAGGTCCTCGAGCAGGTTCAGGTCGAAGGTGGCCGAGATCTTCTGTTTCAGCTCGGGGGTCAGCTTCTTCTGATGATCGATCTCGCCCAGGATGAACTCCTGCCGCTTGACGATCTTTTCCCACTCTTCCTTGGCGTCGATGACCTTCTGGATCGCCACCTCGTCGAGGTTGCCCGTCTGCTCCTTGCGGTAGCGGGCGATGAATGGCACCGTGGCCTCTTCGGCGACGAGCTTGAGTACGGCCTCGCAGGAACGGAGCGGGATGTCAGGGTGCTGCTTCGAGAACCAGAGGTCGAACGTCATGGATCATGCGATCGTACCAAAAAGCGCGGGTCAGGCCAGCCGAATGAGCGGTCTTGCGGCGAGTCAGGCCGACCTGCGGGCCGCGTGCCTCTCGTAGGTGCCGCGCGTCTCGGCCCGGGCCAGGACGTGGTTTTCCATCGCGCGGAGGAGCTCGTGCCTCGACGCGCCGGGGGGGACGGCCAGCTCGCGATCCAGGGCGTAGAGGGTGAACCGGTACCGATGGGGCCCGTGCCCGGCGGGCGGCATCGGGCCCCCGTAGCCGATCCTTCCGAAAGTGTTCCTGCCCTGGTCGGCGCGGATCGGGGCCTCAAGCCGCTCGCGCGCGTCCAGCCCTTCGGGAAGGGAGCTGGTCGACGGCGAGATGTTGTAGATCAGCCAGTGAACGAACGGATGCTCCTCGCCCTCGGTCTTCGGCGCGTCGGGGTCCTCGCAGATCAGGACGAGCTCGCGCGTCTCGGCGGGGGCTTCCGACCAGTTGAACGGGGGCGAGATGTCCGCGCCTTCGCCGGTGTAGTGACGGGGAATCCGGGCGTCGTTCTGGAAGGCGGGGCTCTTGAGCTTCATGATGACTCATCTCCTTTGCGGTTAACGGCCGGCCCGGTCGGGCGGGCGGCGCGCTCCCGAGTCTGGCCTTACGGCTTAGGGTGCACCCTCTACGCCAGTCGAGATTGGCCATGCTCGGCGAAATGCCGCCCGGAGCGAGGCCTACGCGGTCTTCCGGTAGATCGCGCCCTTTCCCCGGGGATCGGCGCCGAAGCGGCTCGTGAGCCCCATGAGGGTCTCGGCGCTTCCCAGGGCGAGCGCGCCGCCGGGATGGATCCTGTCCGCGATCCTCTCGACGACGGACCTTTTCGTCTCGTGGTTGAAGTAGATGAGCACGTTCCTGCAGAACACGACGTGGAACTGCCCGAGGTGCTCGAACGGATCGAGGAAGTTCTGCGGGATGAAGCGCACCTGCTCGCGCAGCCGGGCCTTCAGCTGCCAGCCGAGGGCGGTCCGGTCGAAGTAGGTTTCGAGCCGCTCCGGCCCGAGCCCGCGCTGAACCTCGAAGCCCGAGTAGTGCGCGAGCGTGGCGCGCTCGAGCGCGGCGCGGGAGAAATCGGTCGCGACGATTTCGAACCGCAGATCGGGCCTCGAGCGCGAGGCCTCGAGCATGACCATCAGGATCGAGTAGGGCTCCTGGCCGTGCGAGCAGGCGGCGGACCAGATGCGAAGCGCCTCGTCCGCCTTCCTTCGCCCGAGGAACTCGGGGATCACGATGTCGCGGAGGTAATCGAAGGGGTGCTGATCGCGGAAGAACAGCGACTCATGCGTCGCGAGCGCCTCCGCGACCGCGTGCACCAGCTCGGGCTCGCGCGAGGCGCGGAGCGCCTCGACGAGCGCGCCGACGTCGGCGAAGCGGAAGCGCTCGGCGAGCGGGTGCAGCCTCGACTGGATCAGGTACTGCTTGTCCGAGCCGAGATCGAGCCCCGTGCGGCCCCGCACGAGCTGGCAGATGAAGTCATACTGGGCCGGAGTGAGCGATGGCCCGGTCATACGACGCTCTCCCGGAGCGGGGCGCCCGCGGCCAGAAGGTCCTCGATGAAAGGGGCGATCCGGTCGAGGGGCAGCACCGCCGAGGCGATCCCGGCCCGGGCGACCGCGCCGGGCATTCCCCACACGACGCTCGAGGC
>CAYZKI010000041.1:9503-13803 GCA_964478745.1 uncultured Bacteriovoracaceae bacterium | reverse complement strand
TGCCGCTCCGCCGACAACAGCCACTTCTGCCTGGCTCTCAAATACGTCGTCTATAAGGACGAGTACGACCGCCCTCTCGTGTCCGAGGAGCAGGCCATCGCGAACGTGGCCAAGATGAACTCCGTCTACGAAGGCTGCGGGATCCAGTTCCAGATCGACAAGTTCGTCCCCGTGCGCGCCGAGGACCACGGCCTGCGCTTCCGGCTTCGCGCCTACAACGAGCTCGATCAGGTCAGGAACGCCTTCAACGACGGAAAGAGCCTGCTCATCGTGACGACCGGTCCCTGGGACCGCTCCGGCCCGATCGGCAATACCGGCGCGAACGCCTGGACCAGCCTGCCGGGCGAAGGGCCGTACGGCGCCATCCTCGAGTCGCCTGTGGGGAACTTCGCCAACATCATCGCCCACGAAATCGGCCATTATCTCAACCTTTTGCACGTGAGCGACACCACCGCGCTGATGAACAAGATCATCTACGCCCGCTCGACGGCCATCTACGACCGGCAGTGCACCTCGGCCCGCAAGGCGGTCGCCTACTACTGGCAAGCCGCGCTGCGCTGAGGTATCTGTGCCTCTATGGCCAATGATGCTGTTTTCCGCGTGCCCCAGCCCGTTAACGAGCCCGTTCGCCCGTATGCCCCGCAGGACGGGACGCGAACGTCGCTGAAAGCGCGGCTCGACGCGATGGCGCGCGAGAAGGTCGAGATCCCGCTCGTGATCGGCGGACGCGAAGTACGCACCGGGAACAAGCGGCAGGTGATCATGCCGCACTCCAAGGGCGAGCTGATTGCCGAGTTCCACCTGGCCGGCGAGAAGGAAATCCGCCAGGCCGCGGACGCCGCGCTCAAGGCGAAAGCAGCGTGGGAGTCGCTCCCGTGGAACGAGCGTGCGGCCGTTTTCCTCAAGGCAGCCGACCTGCTCGCGGGCCCGTGGCGCGACACGTTGAACGCGGCCACGATGCTCGGCCAGTCCAAGAACGTCTTTCAAGCCGAGATCGACGCGGCCTGCGAGCTGATCGACTTCCTGCGCTTCAACGCGCACTTCTACCAGCAGATCCTCGAAGTGCAGCCCCTCTCGGCGCCCACGATGTGGAATCGCACCGACTATCGCCCGCTCGAAGGGTTCGTCGCGGCCATCACGCCCTTCAACTTCACGGCGATCGCGGGCAATCTCCCGGCTACGCCGGCCATGCTGGGGAACACCGTCGTGTGGAAGCCGTCGGACACGCAGATGCTCTCGGCGTGGCACACGATGCGCCTGTTCATGGAAGCGGGGCTTCCGCCCGGCGTGATCAACTTCGTCCCGGCCGACGGGCCGCTCTTCGGCGACACGATCCTCTCGATGCCGGAGCTTGCGGGCATCCATTTCACCGGCTCGACGAAGACCTTCCAGCACCTCTGGCGGAAGGTCGGCGAGAACATCGCCGCTTACCGCTCCTACCCGCGCCTGGTCGGCGAGACGGGGGGCAAGGACTTCGTGTTCGCGCATCCCTCGGCCGACGTGGAAAGCCTGGCCACCGCGCTCGTCCGCGGCGCGTTCGAGTACCAGGGGCAGAAGTGCTCGGCGGCGTCCCGCGCGTACATCCCGGCAAGCCTGTGGAAGCCGGTCTCCGACCGCGTGCTCTCGGACATCCGCTCCATCAAGATGGGCGACGTGCGCGATTTCCGCAACTTCATGAATGCCGTGATCGACGAGCGCTCGTTCCAGAAGATCTCGGGCTACCTCGAGCACGCGAAGGGCGCGGCCGACGCGAAGATCCTCGCGGGCGGGAAGGCCGACTCGTCGAAGGGCTTCTTCATCGAGCCCACCGTGATCCAGGCCACGTCCCTGGGCTACAAGACGATGGTGGAGGAGATCTTCGGCCCGGTGCTGACGGTTTTCGTCTACGACGACTCGAAGATCGAGGAGACGCTCCTGGCTTGCGACCGCTCGACGCCTTACGCGCTGACGGGAGCGATCTTCGCGCAGGACCGCCAGGCGGTGAGCGAGCTCTCCCTGAAGCTCAGGCATTCGGCGGGAAACTTCTACGTGAACGACAAGCCCACCGGCGCGGTCGTCGGGCAGCAGCCCTTCGGCGGCGCCCGCGCCTCCGGGACGAACGACAAGGCCGGCAGCGCGCTGAACCTCTACCGGTGGCTGTCCCCGCGGACGATCAAGGAAACCCAGGTGCCGATCCGCGACTTCCGCTATCCGTTCATGGGCGCCGAGTAGCCTGGTCACCGCCGACAACCAGTTTCGAAACGATTCTCAGGCACCCCGGCTGATTGGACTCGAGGTTTGACTCGGTGCATTATAAATCTGGCCTCGGTCGTTCGTGTCTGATTCCAGGGTTCTCCCTGCGCTGTCTCAAGGAGTTTCTATGAAGGCCCCCATTCTTGCTCTGGCTCTGATTGTTGTTGCCGCTCCAGGCGGTTCAGCACACGCCATCATCCCCAGCCCCATTCTTCGCTTCGAAACGACGAACGGCTCCGTTCCTCCCCCTGACCGCACCGTAAAAACTTGCGAGATCAACTCGGATACGGTGATTCGCACCGTTCGTGGACCCTCGATTCGCGCGGTTCCGGTGGTGACGCGAACCGCCTACACCGCTGACGTGAGGGATGCCAATGAAATCCGCCGCTTGATCCGGGACGCAAAGAAAGGCGATCTCCTCGACGAAGGTGTGGGGCCAGTTTTCACGGGTCTGGTCACCTACCAGGCCGCGGAGTCGATCGTGAAACCCAAGTTCATCGTTCTGAAGAAACTTGCAATGAGGGTGTCCGAGAGGCGCACGGGGGCCGCTGCCCGCAAGCTGGTCAAATTCATCGATTTCAACTGCAACCAGCAGTAGGGACCCAACGGCTTGTTTGCAATCTAGATACGGAATTTCGGGCGACTCGAGCTGCGGAATTGAAATTTGATGCAAAGCGTTATAACGCGACTCGCGAGTTCAATCCAATTCCCAGTTTGAGGAGTCCTAATGAAAGCCGTTTTCACAGCCTTGTTCGTCTCCGCTCTGAGCCTCGGCTCGGCCGAAGCCCATCTTCCGAAGCCCAGCCCGTTGCTTCGCCTTGAAACGACCAATGGCAGCGTGCCTCCGCTTCATCGGAGAGTCCGCACTTGCGAGATCACGGCGACTACCGTGACTCAGATCACCCGCGGTCCCTCCGTCCGCGCCGTGCCGGTCGTGACTCAAGTGGCTTACACGGACAAAGTCCGGAACGAGGCCGAGCTCCTTCGCCTGATCAAGGCGGCGAAGAAGGGCGTTCTCCATGAAGAGAGGCGCGCCCCGGGCGGCATGGGCATCACCACGTACGAGGCCTCCGAGACGGTCGCGCACCCCGACTTCGCGCTTCTGAAGAGGATTGGCGGAAGGAAGATCGAGTCGCGCAAGAACGCGGCGGCTCGCACGCTGGTCGACTTCATCGATTTCAACTGCAACGAGCAGTAAGCGCCGCTAGAGCCCGCGCGTTTCCTGGACCTTCACCAGGCCCCGGCTGGCGAGAGTCCAGCCGGTGAGCTTGTAGAGCAGCCGCGCGCCGACGTTCGCGTCCCACTCGTCGTTCTCGTCCGACAGGTCCGGGGCGACCTCGTTGAGGTCGAAGCCGATGACCTTGCGTCCGCTCTTCACGAGCTCCCGGAAGATGAGGTTGGCTTCCTGGAACTCGAGGCCTCCGGGCACCGGAGTCCCGGTGTTGGGGCAGAAGCGCGGGTCCAGGCCGTCGATGTCGAAGGAGATCCAGACTTCCTTGGGCAGCTCGGAGACGACCTTGCGCGCCACCTCGGCCCAGCTGCGGCCCTCCTGCTTGGCGAGCTGGAGGTCGCGGTCGAAGAAGACCGAAACGCGCTTTTCCTGGGCGCGGCAGTAATCGATCTCCTCCTCGCAGACGTCGCGAATGCCGACCTGGACGAGCTTCGAGACCCCGGGAACGCCGTCGAGCGCGTTGCGCATGATCGAGGCGTGCGACCACTGGAAGCCTTCGTACGCGTCGCGCGTGTCCGAGTGGGCGTCGAAATGAAGGACGCCGAAGCCCGGATGCCTCTTCGCCACCGCGCGGAACGCGCCGAGCGGGACGGAGTGGTCGCCGCCCACGAGCGCCAGGATCTTTCCGCTGTCGAGGATGCGCGAGCTTTGTTGCTCGACCCAGTCATTGAGCTTCGTGCCGAGCTCGTTCACGCGCGCGAGCGCCTTCTCCAGGCTCGCGTCTCCGGCGATGTCCCCGCCGCGCTCGATGATCTTCGCAGCGAGCGCTTTGGCTTCCTCGTTCCAGCGGCGCACCTCGGCGCTTTCCCCGAGCATATGCAGCCCGGGCTCGTAGGG
>CAYZKI010000041.1:9142-9493 GCA_964478745.1 uncultured Bacteriovoracaceae bacterium | reverse complement strand
TAAGAGGTCGTCGCTTCCCAGGGGATGGGCAGGTAAACGAGCGCTGCCTCGGTCTCGTCGTGGGGAAGACCGAAAATCCCGGAGTCGGAGCTGGCGGCTGAGTTCGGATCGAAGGGCTTCTTTGCGCTCATGGTTCCCTTCATCTGCTTGAGGCACGCACGGGTGTCAAGAACGGCCGGGATCGGCTATCCTGGCCACCATGCCGTCGTACGGCGCGGACGCGCAACGCCCCTCAACCTGGACGAAATACCGCAAAGGCCTCTGTGAAGGCTGCTGGGCTGGCTGCTGCACGCTTCCGGTGGAGGCGAGCGCGGCGGACCTCATCCGCCTGGGGCTGATCACCGAGGAAGA
>CAYZKI010000041.1:4727-9132 GCA_964478745.1 uncultured Bacteriovoracaceae bacterium | reverse complement strand
CGCACTGGCGCGCGCGCGCAGCCGGCTCGCGAGTTGGCGCGCCGACCCGCGGCGATGAGGCGGAGGACCTGTCGCTGCGTGCCCTGGAGCGCCAGCACATCGCGCGCGTCCTGGCCCAGGTGGGCGGGCGCGATTGCCTGTATCTCGACAAGAGCCGGAGATGCACCGTCTACGACAAGAGGCCCGAGGTCTGCCGGCGCTTCCCCTCGATCGGCCCGCGCCCCGGCTTCTGCCCGGCGGAGAAGATCAAGTCACGGAGGTGACCGAGGCCGAATACTCTCTGAGCAGTCCTTGTTCGCCTGTCTAAACCTTGGACACGGTAAACCCGGACGCAGGTCGGTTTCCCTCGCTTTTTCGCGCCTCATCGCGGTCCTTGCCTTGCACTCTTCGGGGTGGGGCAGGGGAATGCGCAAAATAGCGACAGGAAAGCGGATTTCAGCTTACAGCGTGGTGCTCGTCGCGGGCGTCGCGCTCGTGGGCAGCGCGTGCGACTCCGGCCGCGTGCGCGGAACCCGGCGCGCGTACCGTACCTCGATCAGCGCGTCGACCGACGATCTCACGCCCAAGGGATCGACGACCACGACCTCGCCAAAGGGCACGACCACGACGACGCGGCCTCCGGGAGCCACGACGACGACCACGACGGCTCCCGCCGGAGCCACGACGACGACCGTGACCACGACCACCTCGCCTCCGCCCACGACCACCACCACGATGCCGTTCACGCCGATCCCCTTCACGGGAGCGCCCCTGCCGTCGGCATCCCATCTGAGGTTCTTCGGCTACTACGGCCCGGGCGAGCTCGGTTCCGAGAAGTTCAACCAGACGCTCAGCCATACCAACCTGATCGTGAACGCGGGCGATCCGCAGGACGCCCACGTCCGCGAGTTCGAAAGGCTCGGCTTCAAGTACAACATCGACATGTGGGGCGACCTCCCTGCCGGAGCGGACTGGGATCGCTGGGTGGCGAAGGTGAGCCTCTACAGGCCCTACATCGCCGCGATCAACCTGGGCGACGAGCTTCCGTGCGACAGCGCGACGGTGGCCAGGCTCGACGCCAAGATCGCGCGCATCAAGTCGGCGTTTCCGGACCTGCCGACCTGGGTGAACTACATCGGGAACCGCAGCTTCTCGACGGCGCTTCTGAACCCGATCTTCGACTGCCGGATCCCGCGCGGCCTGGACTGGGTATCGATCGACTACTACGGCACCTGGGAGTACACGCAGCTCCCCACTGTCCTGACCGAGATGGCGATGGTGCTCGAGCCGCACCAGATGATCCTGCTCGTTCCTCCGGGCTTTCAGCAGAAGCCCGGGGCTCCGGGCTTCGACCCGACCACGCAGCACACGGAAGCCGCGATGATCGACATCGCGATGCGCTCGTACCAGATCGCGCTCGATAATCCCCGCATTGTCGGCATGATGCCCTGGACCTGGGATAAAGGTCCCGACTCCCCTGCGAGCTACGCGACGGCGATCTACGACCTGCCCGAGCTTCGCGCCGCCTTCATGCGCATCGGCGGCGCGATCACGCGCCGGTACACGAGCGGCCCCTACACGGGTGGCGGCGGAGGGGGCACCACGGGAGGCGCGACCGGCGGAACCACCGGTGGCACGAGCGGCGGCGGCGTCGCGCCCGCGCCGAGCTTCTCCTCGCTTTCGCCCGCCGTGGCTCCGGCCGGCCAGGCCTTCACTCTCACGATCAACGGCGCGAACTTCGTGAAAAACCCGGACGGGCAGGTCTCGAACGGCACCTCGATCCTTGTTCAGTGACGTCGCCTGGCTGATTTCTTTCCAGCTGGCTGTCGACGCCCCTAACACGCGTCGCACGCGACACAGGCCCCGGGAAACGTTGATTTTCCCGGGAAAAACCACTGGCGGGCGAACGCGACCCTCGGGCATGTCGGTTGCTCTGGGAAGGAGCATGCGTCGTACTCATTTCCCGCTTACCCTCGCCGCGTGCGCGATCCTGGCCGCGCTTTCGATCACCGGCTGCGCTGACCCGGGCGCCCGCCGTATCCGGGCCAAGGGCCGTCTCCCGGCCGGCGTGCACGTGGACGCGCTCAACCAGGACTACGCCGTCTGGGGAGCCGATACGCGCAAGAAGCTCGAGGACTTCAGCTACCCCAACAGCACCGTCGGCAAGGTCGGCCCGCTGGGCTGCACCGGCACGCTCGTGGGGCCCCGCCACGTTCTCACGGCGACCCACTGCCTGGCCTACCTCAGCAACGGCGACCTGGTCGTCCCGACCTTCACCCCTTCGTACGGCGGCCCCCAGCAGGGCCCAGTCCTCGAGGCGATCGACGTGATCGTCCTCAAGGACTTCCGCCAGAACGTCTGGGACCTCAGGAAGAACGAGTGGCGCGACATCAAGTGGAAGGCCGAGAACTTCGCCTTCGACATCGCCGTCCTCACTCTCGCCCAGGACGTGGGCTACGACTACGGCTGGATGCCCACGCGGGCCTTCACCAAGGATCTGAAGAAGAAGGACATTTTCTGGAACATCGGCTACCCGAGCGACCTCGGCAAAAACGAGGTGGCGTACTATTCCGACAAGTGCCGCGTCGACGAGTTCAACTCGAAAAAATACAACTCGACGGGATCCCACGAGATCAAGACCAAGTGCGATACGAACTTCGGGCACTCGGGCGGCCCCCTCTTCGTCGCGGGCTACGGGACCACGGGCGTGATGGGCGTCTGCAGCGGGCACGCGAAGTCGCGTTTCGGCTGGCTCTGGGGCGTCACCGACAACTCGAACTACTTCGCCGGTGGCCCGTCGCTGGTCCGCATGGTCGCCGAGGCGCTCGTCGCCACGGGCGACGGACAGTTCATCGCGGATCCGGATCAGACTCTCGGAAGCCCGCCGGTTCGCTAGAGCCGAGAGCGAGGATCTGATCCTCGAGGCGGAAGTAATCCGCCTCGGCGAGAAGCGTGGCGAGCTCGGGCGATTCCTTCTGGAGAAAGCCCAGGATCCGGAGCTCGCGCTTGCGCGCGGGCGAGTCCATGAGCCGCGCGACGGCGCGCTGGAGCGCGCGGAAAGGCGGGGGGACCGGGACCGGAGCCGGCGCTCGAGCGGCTTCGATTTCGGCCGCCTGAACGTCGGTCTCTTCAACCGCCTCGGGCGCGGTCACTTCCTCTGCTTGGGTCTCCTCCGGCGCCTCCGTCTTCAGGGGCTCGGGCGCGTCGATCGGCCGCGCTTCCGCGAGGACGAGCTCGCAGCTCACCTGCGCGTAGAGATCCTCGGGCCTGGGCTCGATGACTGGAGCCTCGCGAAGCTCTTCGGGAACATCCGTGCCGGCGGCCTGGACGGCGGGAATCGGCTCGAGCTCGAGCGGCCCTTCGTGAACGGGCTCGGGTTCGGGTTCCGGGAGCCGCTCCTCGACCACAGGCTCCGCGGGCCGCTCGAACGAGAGATCGACTTCGCAGGGCGCGGCCCGCCTGTCGACCGAGGGCGCGGCCGATACGGCTTCGAGCTCGATGGGGGGATCGAAGCTCGGCTCGGGCGCCAGCGAGAGAGCGAGCGCTTCTTCGGAGACCGCTTCGAGCTCCGGCTCGGGCAGCGCATCGGCGGCGGGCGCGAACTCGCCCAGCGCCGCGGGCTCGTGCTCGGGCTCCGGCTCCGGGCTCACGATCGCGGAGTCGGTGCGGAGGCCCGAAAGCTCGGGTTCCGCGGGCAGAGCGAGCTCGGGCTCGGCTTCGGGGTAGACGCCGAGGCACGCCCTGAGCGCGACGGCCAGGTCCTGTGCCCGGGGGAGGAGCTCCTCGCGCGGCATGATCTCGAGCCTCATGGCCTGCTCGAGGACGTCGCGAAGCAGGGAAGGCCTGAGCTCGCGCATCCATTCGCCGATCTGCGCGGGGCTGCGGGAATAGATCAGGAAAGCGAGATCCTCGGGAGGGATGACGTCGAGGGCGGCGGGCAGGCGGTCGCTCGGGGCGCGATCGAGGAAGTCGAACGGGTCGGAGGCCTGCCCTTCGAAGTCCGGTGAGATCACCGATCCGAACGGCACGGGCTGAGGGATGAAGAGGACTTCAGTCGATTCCAGAGACTGTCTCCCACTCCCGATTCTCCCGGATATCGCGCGGTTCGGGTATGGGCAGAACTTGCCCGGTCATTCGTGCCGATTTACGGCGCGCGCGCGAAGCCGGACAATCGAGGGATGGAACCGACCGCTGCCTCGAGGCAGATGTCCTATTCGGAGATTCTCAGGAAGGTCGAGGCGCTGGCGAAGGCCAAGGAGGCCGCCGAAGCGAAGACGCTCCAGGCCATCAGGCTCTGGTCGGCCGAGCGAGAGAAGATCCTCGCCGCCTTCGAGCGGCTCAGGGCGCAGGCCGTGGCCAGCGCCGAAGGGAAGAACCAGGCCCAGGCGCAGCTGCAGGCGCGCCTCGTGGAGATCGAGGCCCAGCT
>CAYZKI010000041.1:0-4717 GCA_964478745.1 uncultured Bacteriovoracaceae bacterium | reverse complement strand
GTCCAGGAGCTCCAGCGCGAGATCCTCAGCCTGGAGACCGCCCGCCACGCGCTCGGGGGAGAGGTGGACCGCGCCCGCGCCTCGGCGGCCGAGTCGAGCCGCCGCGCCGAGGAGTACCGCCAGCAGAACGAGGTGCTCAAGAACCAGCGCGACTCGATCTTCATGCGCGCCAAGGAGTTCGAGAAGGCGCTCGAGGCCGAGAAGCACGCTTCGCGCGATCTCCGGGCCAGCGTCGAGATGCAGATCGCGGACGCGAAAAGCCGCGCCGAGCTCAAGGTGCGCGAATCCCGGCTCGAGCTCGAGATGCAGCTTCGCGAGGCCCGCCACCAGAACGAGACGCGAGCCCGCTACATCCAGCGGCTCGAGGCGGAGGCGGCCGAGCTGAGGAACCAGCTGGGCATCGTGAGCGGGAGCCTGCAGGAGTCGCGCGCGAGCCTCGATCGCCGCGCGGCCGAGGTGGACGCACTCGCGCGCGAGCTCGAGGTGAAGGAGCACCGGATCCAGTCGCTGACCGACGAGGTGACCCGCCTGCAGGGCGAGGCGGGCGACAGCGCCCAGCGCATGCGCGCGATGGAGATGCAGTTCCTCGAGTTCTCGACCCGGATCGCCTCGATCGAGGAGCGCGGCAAGGCCGAGGTCTCGATCCGCGAGCAGGAGATCGGCGCGACGACGACCAAGAAGGAGCTGATCGACCGCGAGAGGGAAGCCAAGGAACGGATGCGCCGCGACGACCGCGAGAAGCAGTCTCTGCGCGGCGAGATCGACCGTCTCAAAACGGTTTTCCCGATGCGCGAGCTGGTCACCGAGAAGCGGCGCCAGGTGGATGAGGTGGCCCGCGACCTGGGCACGCTGAACGAGAACCATCCCCAGCGCGAGTCGTTCGTCGAGCTGCTTCGCAAGCTCGAGGACCAGCGTGACAGGCTTGAAGGCGTGCTCCAGGCCGCCGCCGCGCAGGTTCCCGCCCGCGAAGCGCCGAGTTCTTGAAGCAATAATAAATTTGTTTAATTACAAATATTTAGACCGGTTACCCCCAAGACACATTCCGGGGTTAAACGCGTTGCGTTAATCTATTCGCAGAGGATTACGCACCATGGACCGTGAGAGCTTCCTTGAGGCAGTACGTAAGCAGTTTGCCGACGACATCCACGAAATCTACCTGGAATGCGAGCATCGAGGCGGACAGGGAATCGATCTTCCCCGCTTGAACACGCTTCTGCGGAAGCTGATGACCGGCGCGCGCGCGCAGGGCATCGGCGAAAGAGACTTCATCGACCTGGTCCGGACCACGCTTCCGGATCATTGGAACGACATCGAGCTCGGCCGCGTAAGCGCGGCGTAACTGAAGCCATCGGCCGTCCGTGAGTGCATCCCGGACGATGTTTGGCCGCGTTAGCGCGGCGTGATTTGAATCATCGGGCGGCCGTTGCTACTCTCTGGGGATGCTCGACATCCTCGCACTGTTCTTTTTCCTGACCGGCCCCCAACCCCGTGTGGCGAACGCTCCCGCCTGGACCTGCGCACCCGAGCGCTGGGTGCAGGGACCGAAGTACGAGGACGGACAGTTCAAGGGGACGCTCGAGACCGAATGCGAGGTCCGTGACGCCTTCAAAGGCGGCGTGACGACGCTCGAGCAGTCGGTCAGGACCACGATCGCGAACGGCGCGAAGACCATTCACTCGGGCCCGACGCCCGGGAAGTGGTCAGGCCTTCCTTCGAACCATTGGGACGTGACCGTCGAGATCAAGGATCCCAAGAGCACGATCACGGTCCGGCAGGATTCTCACCTCGCCACGGACCTCAAAACGCGCCTCCAGTACGCGACAATCTCCACGCGCCTGGTGGGCACCGGCGACGCCGAGCCCCTGAGAAAGCTCGACAACCTCATGGAAGCCGAGTCGACTCCGATCCCCGGCCACTACCGGGTGAAGCTCGGCGGGACGCTGTGGGCGAAGAAACCCTGGTACGCCCCGACTTCGGTCTTCATGAAAGAGGTCGAAAAGGCCGCGATTTCGGCCTTCCAGAAGGGGCGTGACAACTCCATGCCCACGATCGCAAGCAGCCTCTGATCGCTGATGTCAGACGGAAGCCGGGTCGACTCCCCACGAGGCGAGGATCTCCTCTTCCTCCGCGGCGTCGGCCGTCTTCTTGAACTTCGCGCCGCTTCGGCCCTTCACGCGCGCCTCGCACTCGGCCCAGGTCGCGTGCCGCTTCGCGACCCCGTTCACCAGGCTCACGTAGGAATGCGCGGCCTTCTTGGCCTGGACGGGCTTCATCTCGGGAAGGCTCGTGTTTTCAGGGATGTCGTGGATCGCCACCGGGTAACCGAGGAGCGGCCCCGAATAGAGGTCGATCCGGCGCCCTTTGCTGAAGGCCACCGCGATCTTGTCCACCCGCTCGTTGCCGGGGATGCCGGCGTGCCCGCGAACGAAATGCCAGGAAACCGGGTTCTCCTTGCCGCGCGCGCCGACCACGGCCGAAAGCTGCTTCCAGAGATCGGGATTCGCCACGTCTTCCCCGGTCTTCGACTTCCAGCCGCTCCGCCGCCAGGCCCAGATCCACTGGGTGATGCCGCGGATGACGTAGACCGAGTCGGTGTAGACCCCGACCGGGCCCTCCTTGTCCTTGAGCGCGTCGAGCCCGCGGATCACGGCCGTGAGCTCCATGCGGTTGTTCGTGGTCTCGGGGTGGCCTCCGCCCATCTCTCGAACGGCTCCTTCGGGTGTGGCAATGACGACACCCCAGCCGCCCGGCCCGGGATTTCCCGAGCTGGCGCCGTCGGCGAACAGGACGATCGGAAAGGACTTTTCCTTTTTGGCGATTTTGGGCACGTTGAGCCGAATCTAAACCAAAAGGCGGGCTTGTGACAGTGCCGTGACAAAGCACGGGACTGTTCCACCTATACTGAATCCATGCGGCTCGAAGAGCTACGCGTCGTGCACCTTCTGAAAAAGTACGCCCCCGTGGGAACGCATTCGTTCGCGGCTCCCGTGGGCGGGTTCGTTTTCGACTCGTGCCAGCGCTGGGTGTGGGTGTTCCCTCAGGGCGCGGCCTTCAATCCGCCGCTTCCGCCCGAAGCCCAGGTTTTCTCGGGCGAGCAGGCCTATCTTTTCCTCCTGCGCGTCGCGGCCGGGCTCGAAAGCGAAGTGAAGGGCGAAACCGACGTGCTCGGCCAGCTCAAGGACTCGTGGCGCTCGTCGCCCTGCCCGGAGCTGTCGACCTGGATGCAGAGGATCTTCGAGGACGCGCGCGACGTGCGCGCGCGCTGTCTTCAGGGCCTCGGCGGGGGCTCGTACGGGACGCTCACCCGCAAGTTCCTCCCGGCCACCGGACCGGTCCTGATCGTCGGCGCGGGGCAGATGGCCCGTTCCGTCGCGTCGCTTCTCACGGATCGCGAGCTCTGGATCGTGAACCGCTCGCCGGAGCGCCTGCTCGAGTTCCACGCGTGGCTGCTCAACAAGGGCGTGAAGAACGTCCGCGTGATCGACAGGAAGGACGAGGAGCTGGCCTGGAGCCAGGCCGGGTCCGTGGTCATCTGCGTGCCGACGGTCAAGGTAAGGCAGGTCGAAGTACCGGTCGTTCACCTCGGCGTGCTCAGGCAGCATGCCGGCGAGTGGAACGGACTGAAGAGCTTTCACCCGCTCGATGACCTTTTCGATCTCCAGAAGTCGCAGAACGAGCTGCGCTTCGTGCAGCTGGAGCGGGCCGAGCGGGCCTGAGAGGAGCGCGCCAAGCTGCGCGCCCTGGGCGGTGGCCTGAACATCGCGCACGGCTGGGAAGACCTCGTTCTTTTCGGCTAGTTTCGGGTAAGAGAGGCCATGGCCAATTCGTCCGCATCCGATGGTGTTCTTCGTCTCGGAACGCGCAGGTCGCTGCTCGCGTGGGCGCAGAGCTCGTGGGTGGCGCGCGAGATCGAGCGGCTCAATCCGGGCGTCCGGGTCGAGCTCGTCGGGATCGATACCCGGGGAGACAGGATCCAGGATGTCCCTCTCCAGGCCGTCGCCGGCAAGGAGTTCTTCGTCGCCGAGCTCGACGAGGCGCTGGCCGCGGGGCGCGTCGACCTGAACGTCCATTCGCTGAAGGACCTGAGCCTCGAGCGCCCGGCGGCGTTCACCTGCGCGGCGATCCCGCGCCGCGAGAACCCGCGCGACGTCGTGCTCTTCGGCCCGGGCGCCGAGGAAAGGCTGCGCGAAGGGATGCCCGTCCGGATCGGCACCTCCTCCCCGCGCCGTCTCGAGAACATCCCGGCCTTCCTTTCGAAGGCCCTGCCGCGGCTCGGCGCATGCGATCCGCGCGTCGAGTTCATCGAGATCCGCGGAAACGTGAACACCCGCCTTTCGCGCGTGCACGAGGCGGAAGGCTCGCCGAAGAAGCTCGACGCCGTCGTGCTCGCCTTCGCCGGCCTGATCCGGCTCTGGCGCGACGACGCGGGAAGGGCGGAGCTTTCGAAGCTCCTGCAGGGCGTGCGCTGGATGGTGCTCCCGCTGCGCGAGTGCGCGGCGGCTCCGGGCCAGGGCGCGCTCGCGGTCGAGTGCCGCGCCGGCGACACCCGCGCGCGCGAGGCGATCGGCAAGCTTCATGATCCCGTGACCGCGCGGCAGGTCGCGCACGAGCGCGGCATCCTCGAGGCCTGGGGCGGCGGCTGCCACCAGAAATTCGGCGCGACCACGGTCGAAGTCCAGGCGCTCGGCGACGTCCAGTACATCCGCGGCCGCAAGCC
>CAYZKI010000040.1:13779-14056 GCA_964478745.1 uncultured Bacteriovoracaceae bacterium | reverse complement strand
GTCCTGCTCTTCGTCGCTCCGGCCGTGGCCGAAGCCGCGATGAAGTCGGGCGTCGCGAAGAAGAAGCTCGACATCAACCTCTATCGCGAGCAGCTCGAGACGCTGCTGGGCTCCACCTACACCGTCATGCGCGGGATCAAGCGCCGCGTGAAGACGGGAGGAAGCGACGGGCACCGCGCGACCATCGTGTTCCCCGAAGGCGAGAACTCGAAGATCCTGCGTGCCGCGCAGATCATCCGCGAGGAGGGCATCGCCGAGCCGATCCTGCTCGGCAACG
>CAYZKI010000040.1:8079-13769 GCA_964478745.1 uncultured Bacteriovoracaceae bacterium | reverse complement strand
GCAACGAGCAGATCGTCGCGCGCCAGATCACGGAGCTCGGGCTCGCCGACGCGCTCAAGGGCGTGAAGGTGATCCGCGCCTCGACGAGCGAGCAGAACGAGGAGTACGCGCGCAAGTTCTTCACCAAGCGCGCGCGCAAGGGCGTGACGCTCGCGCTCGCCCGCACGCTCATGAAGCAGAACAACTACTACGGCTCCATGATGGTCGAGCTCGGCCACGCCGACGGTCTGCTCGGCGGCATCACGCAGAGCTACCAGGAGACGCTGAAGCCCGCCATCCAGGTGATCGGCGCCAAGCCCGGCTCCCGCCTGGCGGGTATCTACATGATGATCCTGAAGCGGAAGGTGCTTTGGTTCGCCGACACCACGGTGAACATCGACCCTTCGGCCGAGGAGCTCGCCGACATCGCGATCCAGGTCGCCGATTTCAGCAAGGAGTTCACCGGCGAGGACGCTCGGATCGGGATGCTGTCGTTCTCGAACTTCGGCTCGAGCAGCCATCCGTTCGCCTCGAAGATGAGCCTGGCCACCCGGTTCGTCCGCGAGCGCAGGCCCGAGCTCGTCATCGACGGCGAGATGCAGGCCGACACCGCCGTCGAGCCCGCGATCTCGAAGGAAAGCTTCCCGTTCAACCTGGTTCCGGGCGACGCGAACGTGCTGATTTTCCCGAACCTCGAGGCGGGGAACGTGGCGTACAAGCTCATGAACCGCCTGGGCGGAGCCGAGGCGATCGGCCCCATCCTGGTCGGCATGAGAAAGCCCGTTTTCGTCCTCCAGCAGAACTCCGACGTCAACGACGTCGTCAATATGGCGGCGATCACCGCCATGGAAATCCACTCCAGAAAGGCAGAAGTCCGTGTCCGCCAGTAAGAAGACCGCCGTACTCACCGCGAACGCTCCGCAACCGATCGGCCCCTACAGCCAAGCCATCCGCGCCGGCCAGTGGCTTTTCTGCTCGGGCCAGGTCGCCCTCGATCCGAAGACGGGCGTCGTCGTCGGATCGGACGTCGAGACGCAGACGCGCCAGGTGATGAAGAACATCGAAGGCGTGCTGACGGAAGCCGGCGCTTCCTTCGACTCGGTCGTGAAGACGACGATCTTCCTCAAGTCGATGGGCGACTTTCCCAAGGTGAACGAGCTCTATGGCGCGCATTTCAAGGGCACGCCGCCCGCGCGCTCGACGGTCGAGGTCTCGCGCCTTCCGAAGGACGTGCTCGTCGAGATCGAAGTGACCGCGCTGCTTTGACGTCGTTCGCCGGGCCGGGCGCCCGGTTGACCCTTGCCCCGGTGCGCTTATACTTACGGGATGCGGATCGTTGCAATGCTCGTCGCCCTCTTCGGGTGCTCTGCGGACGCAGCCACTGAGCTTGTCTTCCAGCAAAGCAACCTTGGTCCGAATTCGGGGACGCCCATCGTTACGCACCACGTTTTCCTGCAGCCGCCTTGGATTCGCAAGGACTCGAGGGGCATCGGTCAGCCGATCTCATCTGTCATCCGTGACGATAGGGCGCGTAAGACCCTCACGCTCACTCATGAGGCAAAGCGGATCACTGAGAACGAGGACAGAGCTCCGAGCGATTCACCGTCCGGCCCTTCCTCGAAGGGGATCCATGCGAAAGTGCGTTGGGGACAGGTCACAACAGTCGAGAAGTGGAAGTGCCATATGGCGGAACTCATGGCCGGAGCGACCAAGGTGAGCGAGGTTTGCGTGGCAAGCGCCGGAGATCTGGGCCTGAGCGAGACCGAAGCGAAGCTTCTGAGGCACGTCGGATACGTCGTTCCGGGGGAGAGCGGAAAAATAGCGATTCTGCGACGCGTTTACAGGAACGGAATGAAGTACACTGAAGAGACGCTTCTGAAGGTTCGTACCGGTTTGCCGAATCTCAAAGCCTCCGGCTTCGAGATCCCGAAAGGATACCGCAAATGAAGAACATAGGCGCGATCTGCGTGCTGGCCGCCGCGTTTCTATTCCCCCGGGTGGGCGTTCCCTGCATGTCCTACGAGCCGATCTATGCGGCGGGCGACTGCTGGGGATGCGGAGGAGGAGCGTTCACTCCGTGCGGCCCCGGTTTCGTGTGCGTATCCTCCACGGGACCCTGCGGCTGCCAGCAGGATTACTGCCAGAGCGTTTCGCGCTGATTCAACCCCCGCGCGGACTAAAGATCGGTCAACACGCCTTGGGGGCCGTAAAGGTTCTGCACGTCGACCGAGGTCTGGTGGATCGGGTCGAGCGTCACGCCGACGGATTCCACCGCGGTGATGCCGATGCCCGCGCTCGAGCTCGAGATACCGCCCGCCGAGACGATGAAGGACGCGCCGACCGGAACCGACGGGGCGTTGAACGCGAACGCCGATGGCAGGCTCGCGCTCTGGCCGCCCGGGTTAGTAACGGTGAGCGTCTGCCATCCGGCAGCGTGTGCCGGCGTCACGCACGTGAGCTGAGTCGCGGATACGAAGCTGACGGATGCGCAGGAGCCTGATCCGACGGTGACCGTCGCTCCCGACACGAAGCCCGTGCCGGTGATCGTGATCGTGGTGTTGCCCGTGATCGGGCCGTCGGAGGGGCTGACGCTCACCACGGAAAGCGGGGCGGTGGATCCGGTCGCGCTCGCAAGCCCGCTCGTGTCGCGAGCGAGCTTCAGCTGGCAGCCGGAAACGGAAATCACGAGGATCAGGGCGAGGGCCAAGCCCGGGCGGCGTACGTTCCACATCGGCTCCATCGTCTCAAATAAGCTCACGCGCTCCCAGTGTGTCCATCGCCACCGTGTCGCCAGTGACTCGTTTTGACGTCGAGTCGTATTAGCGGGAGAATAGATGTACTTCGCATGCGGTACGTTTCGCGGTGTATCTCCCTTCTGGGCTCAATCCATTTCCTTGTCGCCGTCGCCGCGGCGGTGGGGACTGAATCCGCCCGCGCGGCCGACGTGCCTTCCTCCTTCACCTATCAGGCGAAGCTCTTGAACGCGGCGGGAACGGCGCCGCTTCTCGACGCCAACCTCACGGTCACCTTTGCGATCTACAATCCTGCCGGGGACTGCCTGCTCTACGAGGAGACTCATAGCGCGGTCGACTCGAACGCGACAAACGGGCTGATCTCGCTTCAGATCGGGGCGGGAACGCCGACGGGCGCCAACCCTGGTCTCTCGATGCGGACCATTTTTTCGAATGCCGGCACCGAGATCCGCGCGGCAGGCGCGGGCTGCGCCGCGGGCTACACTCCTTCCGGCGCCCATCAGCGCAGGCTTCGCGTCACCGTGACGCCGAACGCGGGCACGCCGATGACGCTGAGCCCGGACAAGTACTTCAACGCCGTTCCCTACTCCTGGGCTTCAGAAACCCTGCAGGGGATCCTGCCCGCGGGCTTCATCCAGGTAACCGGCAACACGTCGCAGGCCACGATCGGCACGCTGACCAACGAGAACGGCGGCGGCACCGACGATGCGAGCACTCTTCATCATCATGATTCGCTCTACGTGAAAGCGAACAGCACCTCGAGCCAGACCTTCGGCTCGGGAGGCTTCTCGACCTCGGGGCCCGCCTCCGTCGGAAGCGTGAGTATCGGCGGCCAGGGCACGTTGGGGCTGGGCGTATTCACGACCCCTCAGGAGACGACGCTGACGTCTGGGCTCAACAACACGACCGACGTCGGCAAGACCTGGTACAACTCGACCACGAACCAGGTGATGTACTGGAACGGCAGCACGGCGCAGGCCGTTGGCAGCGGCGCTTCCTCGCAGTGGACGACCGGCGCGGGCGGAATCATTTCGTACACGGGCGGCAACGTCGGGATCGGGACGAGCTCTCCGTCGGACCGGCTCAGCGTCCAGACCGGCGCGGCGTCCGGGACGCTGTCGGTTCGGACTACAGACGCCAACGGGTACGCGGACATCAACTTCCTCGATTCCGGCGGAACCAAGAGAGGCTCCATCTACTTCGCGAACCCGGGAGCGACCAACAACGCGAACGGGATGTCGATATGGTCGAACGACCGCATTGTTTTCTCCGCCAACACTTATGTCGACTTCAGTTCGCCCGCTACCTTCAATCGCGCGGTCACCCAGTACGGGGCGGAGGGCTACGACCAGACCGACCCGCTCTTCAGGATCACGAACGCCGACAGCACTGATGGACACGGGCAGGGGCTTCGCATCGACGCGGGCAATGGAACTAGCGACTTCCCGCTTCTTGTCCGAAATCGCACGGGCGGCTCGAGCTTCTTCGCGGTACGGGGCGATGGCAACGTGGGCGTCGGAATCTCGGCCCCGACGGCTTCGCTCCATTTGAAAGCCGGCACCGCCACCGCCGGCACCGCGCCGCTCAAGTTGACCGCGGGCACCAATCTCACGTCCGCCGAGGCCGGCGCGATCGAGTTCGACGGAACGAATCTCTACTTCACGAACGCGAGCAACGCGCGCAAAACCGTGCTCGCCGACAGCGTCGGCGTCGGCGCGGGCGGTACGGGCAACACTTCGTTCGCCTACCAGACGCTCACCGACGGCGCGACGGTCACCTGGACCGTCGCTGGCCTCGTGAATAACGCGACGGTCACGCTCGGAGGCAACCGGGCGCTCGCGTTCTCGGGCCTCGCCAACGGCATGACCGGCACGATCATCGTCAAGCAGGACGCGACGGGCAGCCGGACCCTGACGCTTCCCGCGCAGTGCACGAACAAGGTGATCAACGGCGGCGCGGGGGCGATCACGCTCTCCACCGCCGCGAACGCGATCGATATCCTGACCTTCACGTACGACGGGACCAACTGCTACTGGACCTATGGGCCGAACTACAACTGATCTCGCACTGCTGACCGCGATCGCGCTCGGGTGGTGCGGCCCGGCGCACGCGTTCAATCCCATGTTCTTCGGCCAGAACAAGGGCTCGACCGGATCGAGCTTCGCGCTCACCTGCGACATCGGCACTCCGTCCACGACCTGCACGATCAATACGGTGAAGAACGTCCCCGACAACGCCACCTGCAGCAACGTTACTGGGAATCTCGTCATCGCGAGCGGGGGCGACCTCCGCAACCAGACCAACGCGCAGATGTTCACGCTGAACGTCGGCGGAGACGTCACGATCAACGCGGGCGGGAAGATCTCGACGAGCGTCACCCTTTCGGCGGGCAGCTTCACCTTCAATTCGGGTACGATCGACGTGACCGGGCTCGGATACAAGGGCGTGGCCGGAATGGCGGGCTTCGGCCCGGGCGGCGGCGCACACAGCGCGACCGGCGCGGGCGGCGGGGGCGGGCACGGAAGCGCGGGCGTATCCGCCGGCGGCGCGGCTCCGGGAGCGGGGGGCGCGGCGAACGACGTCGCCGCGAATCCGGTACTCTGGGGCTCATCCGGGGGCTCCTCCGGAAGCAGCACCGCGAACGCCAACCTCGGACAGGCCGGGGGCGGCGTGGTCAGAATCATTGTCACGGGTGCCGCGTACCTGAACGGAACGATCACCGCGAACGGCAATGGCGCCTGGTACGGCGGCGCCGGCGCGGGGGGAAGCGTCTACATCTCCGCGGCAACGCTGACCGCCGGAAGCTCGGCGATCATCCGCGCCAACGGCGGCAGCGACGGGGGAGGCTGGAACGGAGGCGCGGGTGGCGGCGGAATCATCGCGATCACCGCGGACAAGGCGCCGATCGGCGCGATCATCGAGGCCAAGGGCGGATGGGGGCCGTTCAGCAGGCGCCCG
>CAYZKI010000040.1:0-8069 GCA_964478745.1 uncultured Bacteriovoracaceae bacterium | reverse complement strand
CGCGGTCTCTACTCGCTGACGATGAGTCTCGGTCAGGACGGCATTTGCGGCACCGGCACACTGGCAGGAACCTGCGCGATCGGCGGCAAGATTTATCTTCCCGTGGGCCATTCGATCACCGGGACCGGTACGCTCGCTCTCAATACGGGCGCTCAGGTCAAGATGTTCGACGGAGGCGAGACGACCCTGTCCATCACGGTTCCCACGGTCACGCTGGCGAACGGGTCCCAGCTGAACGCGAACGTGATCTTCAACGTGACCAACCTGACCGCGGTCAACGGCTCCCAGATCGACGCCAGCAGCTTGGGCTACACGCTCGCCTCGAACGGAAACGGCGACGGCCCCGGAGGCGGCGAGTATTCCCCGTTCGCGAGCGGCGGGGGCGGGGGCGCCGGGCACGGCGGCGCGGGCGGCGTTGGCATGAACTCGGGCGGACTGGGAGGCGGTACCTACGATACTCCCGCTAACCCGACGTTGAAAGGTTCGGGCGGTGGCGCCGCCAACGATGGTTCGAGCGTCTGGACTCCTGGCGCAGGAGGGGGACTCATCCGCATCATCGCTTCGGGTACGGTCGACATCGGAGGTCTGGTGCTGGCCAACGGCGGCAACGCGAGTCACGGCGGTGGAGGCGCGGGCGGCTCGATCTACGTCGAAGCCGCGACCCTGACGGGGCAGAGCACGGCGGTTTACCGCGCCAACGGCGGTGGCAGCGGCGGCGGCGGGTACGAGGGAGGCGGAGGAGGAGGAGGACTGATCGCGTTCAAGGGCGATCGCGTGCCTCCCGGTACGGTTGAGGTCACGCCCGGCTCCGTCCAGAACACTTCGATGGGTGGCTTCGGAGTTCTTTCGCACGACCTGAGCCTGGGCGCGGACGCAGTCTGCGACTCCGGCACTTTCGCCGGGACTTGCGTGGTATCGAAGTGGAAGACGCTTCCTTCCGGCTACACGATCAACGGAGGCGGGGGCGCCCTTTCGATCTCGGGCACGGGACGCCTTTCCGTCGTCGACCGTTACGCTTCCACTCTCACGATCAACTCGGGCTCGCTCACGATGGCTGCTCCCGGAGAGATCCTCGGCAATGTAGCGATCAATACCGGCAGCATCACGATCCCGAGCGGTGCGAGCATCAATGCCGATTCCTACGGCTACCAATCCACCCCGGACGTCGCGGGCGAGGGCCCCGGAGCCGGAGGATTGGGCGGAGGCGGGGGTCACGGAGGCGCGGGCGGCAACAACATCGCCGGGACCGGCCTCGGCGGCGGAGTCTACGACACTCCCGCGAACCCGACCATGCCGGGGTCGTCCGGCGGATACGCGGCGCTCGCTTCGGGCGGGCACGGTGGCGGAGTGATCCGCATCATTTCGAGCTCGGGCACGGTCAGCATCGGCGGAACGATTAGCGCGAATGGCGCGGCCGCAGGGCATCGCGGCGGCGGCGCCGGCGGCTCGATCTACATCTCGGCGGTCGCCCTGACCGGCCAGTCCACGGCCATCATCCGCGCGAACGGGGGAGCCGCAGGCAGCGGCGGGTGGAGCGGCGGCGGAGGCGGCGGCGGGCTGATCGCCATCTCAGCGGACAAGGCTCCCGTGGGGACTGTTCAGGTCAATGGAGGAGGCGGCGGGACTGAGGTGGATCAGAACGGTGATATCGGCGTCTATACGCTCACGATGTCCGCGGGGCAGGACGGCATCTGCGATACGGGCACGCTCGCGACGACCTGCACGATCAATACGATCAAGACCGCTCCCAGCGGTTTCACCGCGACCGACGCGGCGGGAACCGTTTCGATCGCGGGTACGGGCAATCTTTCCACCTACGACAATTCGCCCCTGACGCTCTCGCTCGGCACGGGCTCGCTTTCGATCGCGGCGAGCGGGGTGCTCGGCTCGACGACCGGAGTCGTTTCGGTTTCCTCGGCGACCGCCTCGATCTCGGGCATCGTCAAAGGCAAGAGCGTGACGTTCAACCAGACGGGCAATTTCTCGCTGAATGCCGGTGGATCGTTCACGCTCGACGGGTCGGGATATCAGGGAAATACCGAGAGCCTCAACGGCGCCGACAGCGGCACGGGCGGCGGTGTCGCGGGCTGCGGCGGCGGTGGCGGCGGCCATGGTGGCGCGGGCGGAGCAGGCTCGGTCGGCGCGGGCGGTGCCGCGAACGACGACTCGAACCTCCCTGTCCTCGCCGGCGCTGCCGGTGGCTCCTGCGGCAGCGGGCGCTCCGGCTCGGGCGGCGGCGTGGCGAGCATCACCTCGGGCGCGACCCTGACGGTGAGCGGGACGATCAGTGCCAACGGCTCGAACGCGACGTCGAACTCGGGTGGCGGCGCGGGAGGCTCGATCTACCTGAACGCGGGCACTTTCACGGGCGCCGGGACGGGCGTTCTGCGCGCGAACGGCGGCAACGGACATGGAACCGGCGGTGGCGGCGGCGGCGGGATGATCAAGGTCACTGCGACGACCGACACGTATCTGGGAACACGGACCGTCAACGGCGGCACCGGCACCAACGCGGGCTCAGCGGGCACGAATCTCTAGCCTCGAGTCACTTTCGCTCGCGATAGATCCAGACGGTCTTTGCCATCGATCCGCGAACGGCCGATTCCGGATCGTCGAGCTTGTCGTTCGCGTACCGGACGTAATGAGAGTCGCTGATCGTGAGGGCGGAGGCGTCGCGCCTGAAAAGGAGGGCCGCGCCACCCGAGTTGTTGCGCGCCATGAACTCGATGAAACGATACCCCTCGAAGGGGCCGTACTTCGCGTCGAGCTCGCGGCTCACGCAGACCTTCCGGAAAGTGATGTCTTCCACGTCCTTGCCGATGCCGTGGTACTCGGTCACGGCGGCGATCCCGTTGTTCAGGTCGAGCCTGAACTCCTTACGCTTGTAGGAAGCCGAGCGATCCACGGGCCTATGGGTCCAGGTTCCCCGAATCTCCTCGAGGATCGCGTCGCGCGCCGAATCCGGCTCCAGGTCGAGCTTCAGGAAACAGAAACGCGCCCGCTCGGCCGGAGTCAGGCCATCCACGGTCCGCGGAGGGGTGATCGGCTGCCTGGGGCCCGATGAATGACGTTGCGAGCTTTCATCCTGACCGCAAGCCGCCAGGAGTAGGGCTGCCAGCAAAGGCATTACGCGCAGAGATCGAGGCATGGAAGCAAGACTACGGTCGGGCCGCCCGCCGGGCAATCCCTGAGGTGGAGAATTTGATCCTTCCGTGGAGCGGAAAATGACGAAGGCCGGGAGCGCGCGTCGCGCCGCCGGCCTTCCTGAATAACTCGTTTTCGAAGCTCGCGGATTAAGCCGTCTGAGTCGCCGGCTTGTAAGTGCGCTTCACGGGCCGGGTGACGACGCCGGAGCGGATGCAGCGGGTGCAAACGCGGACGGTGCGGGTCGTGCCCTTGACGTCAGCCTTCATGCGCTTGAGGTTCGGAACCCAGCGGGTCTTCGTCTTGATGTTGGAGTGAGAGACCAGGTGGCCGGTTCTCGGGCGCTTCTCACAATATTCACAAACACGTGCCATGACTTGAAACCTTTCGGATGTAACTTAGAGGTCGTACCTTAGTGGAATCGTTTGGCTTCTGCAAGATGGAAAAGGGTGGTAAAAATCAAACATGGCTCGAATTCTGGGCTGGATCTCGATCTTTCTCGCCGGGCTGACCCTGGGAGTCCTGGGTTTAGCCTTTGTATTTGCGGGAGAAATTTACGAGTACCAGGACACCGTAGACGGAGTGCATCTGCCCGAGGTGGACGCGATCGTCTGTCTGGCGGGCGGCCGGGGCCGGATCGCGGCCGCGGGCGACGTCTGGTACCGCTATTGGGAGCTCGGACTGCGCGAGAAAGCGGCCGCATCCCGGAAGCCCCCGGTTCTTTACATTTCCGGGATGGGGCCTCAATCCAACTGGAACGTCTTCGCCCGCCATATCCGCCGCGGTGTCCTCGAGGTCATCAAGCCCGAAAACGTTGTTCTCGAGACCGAAAGCTTCAACACGGACGCGAATGCCCGTTGGGTGGTGCGTTACGCCCGGGAGAGGGGATGGAAGCGGATCCTGCTCATGACTTCGCCGTACCATATGCGCCGGGCGAAGATGATCTTCGACCATGTCATCGTCGAGTCGGGCCAGCCCATGAACGTGGATACGCTCTCGGTCTACCTGGAGCCGTTCGAGCCGGGTGAATGGCGCTCGGGCCTCCACGGCATCCGCGTCACGGTGACCGAGTACGTGAAGTGGCTGTACTACCGGATGCTCTGGAAGCCCTAGTTTTCGGAGGTTCAGGGCTTCGCGAAGACGATGCCCTTCGCGGTCACTTCCTGCATGAGCGCTTCGAGCGCCTTCGCGCGGTGGGAGATCTTGTTCTTGGCGATCGCGCCCATCTCGGCGAGCGTCTGATTGGAACCCTTGGGGATGAAGATCGGGTCGTAGCCGAAACCGGCCGTTCCGCGCGGCGCTTCGGCGATCGTGCCGTCGAGCGTGCCCGTGCCCTGAACGAGGATGCCCTCGATCACCAGCGCCAGCGAGCAGACGAAGCGAGCCTCGCGCTGGGTCTTGCCCTTGAGTTCGGAGAGAAGCTGCTCGACGTTGGCCTGGTCCTGCGAGACGCCCACGCGGGCCGTGGCGTAGCGGTGGCTGCGGACGCCCGGGCGGCCTTCGAGAGCCATCACCTCGATGCCGGAGTCGTCGCCGAGCGAAGGGTAGTGCGAGCCCAGGTTGATCATGCGCGCCTTGGCGATCGCGTTTTCCATGTAGGTGGAATGGTTCTCGACCAGGCGGAGCCCGCTCACGTTGCGGACGAAGCGCTCGGCCAGCTGGAGGTCGAGATCGGCGCATTCGGGGTGGGCCGCGAACAGCGCCTTGCATTCTTCGTATTTGTGCCGGTTCAGGGTCGCGAGGACGATCGTGTTCGAGAGACGCATGGTCTCAGGTTTAACACAGAGGTCACTCGTAGGAAACTTTGTAGGCGAACGTCAGCATCGAGGGGATATCGTTCAGGGTGAGCGCGCCCGCTTCGATGTAGGGGCCGAAGATGCTGCGCACCACGGCCTGCATCTGCAGATTGCGATCGGCCGTGTCTTCCCCGCATTGCGTGGAGTCCTGATAGCAGGCCTGGACCATCTGAAGCGTCGGCACGCATGACCCCTCGAGCGTCTCGATGACCTGGAACTGGGCGCTGATGCGGCCCTTGAGCTTCACCGTCGACCCGTCGCTCAGGAGCGCGTCCGGCACCGGGCTGGAGGTGAGAGCTCCCTGAACCGTGTAATACGCGCGGCTCTGGCAGTTCTCGTCGCGCCAGAAGGTGCCGGGCTTCGTCGAGATCTGGACCGAAAGCGTGCGGTCCTGCTCGACGAAGACCGGGAACTGGGTTTCGGCGATCTTCAGGGTGTTCTCCATGAGAACAGCCGAGCCGTCGCTGCGGGTCTTGTCGGTGATCAGGGCCACGGGGTCCGTCATCGTGGCGCCCACTCGCGCCGGGATCTCGTTGATCATTCCCTCGCGGCAGATCGCCCCGTCCTCGGCGGGCTGGTTGAGCAGGCCCACGCAGTACTGGAGGGAGGAGGCGGTCGTTCCGTAATATCCGGTCGGGTCGCTGTCCTGAGCGTAAGTGACGTTATTGCCGAACCGGCAGCCGGTGAGCGCCGACGCCGCGAGCACCACGATCCCGCTCGCGAGGACCGTCATCCAGTTCAACCCCTGTTCCTGTCCGAAATCACGGAAACCCATCATACCGAGCGTTTCGGGCGGAGCAGCTCTTCTCTGGATAGGCAAAATAGTGCTATTCCGTCAGCACAATGGCTGACTCGAAGATCAAGGTTTACCAGTACGACGGCTGCAGCACCTGCAAAAAGGCGCTCAAATTCCTCGACGGGAAGAAGGTGAGCTACGAGAAGCTCCCGATCGTCGAGAAGCCCCCCACGGAGCCCGAGCTCAGGCGGATGCTCGGCCACGTAGGCGATGTCAGGAAGCTCTTCAATACCTCGGGGCAGATGTACCGGGAGCTCGGCATCAGCGAGAAGATCGGTACGATGAAGGAAGCGGAAGCGCTGAAGCTCCTCGCGAAGCACGGGAAGCTGGTGAAGCGCCCGTTCGTCCTCGGCCCAGGCTTCGGTCTCGTCGGGTTCAAGGAGCCCGAGTGGAAACGGCTCTTTTGAGGGGCCGCTTCCGGGGGGAATCGCTCTACTTCAGCGCCTTCATCCCTCCGGCCGATCCCGGCGCCCGGGCGGCGAGCAACGTGCCCCCGACCACGGCAAGCGGCAGGCAGAACGCCGAGACCACGGGGATCGCGAAGAGAAACGACATCGCGAGCCCGAAGCCGACGCAGGCGAAGGGATGGCGCGCGAGAAACGCCACGCCCTCGCGGAGCGGCAGGTTCCTGCGGGTCTGCGGATAGCTCACGTACTGGAACGTGAGCAGCAGGAAGCTCAACGCGAAAGCCACGAGATTCAGGCCGGGCACCCAGGACAGAAGCAGGGCCGCGATCGCCGCGATCCCCGCGAAAAGACCTTTCACGAGGTCGATCCAGATCAGGCGGAGCTTGGCGCTCCACGGGAGCGCGGGCGCCACGTTCATGGGCGGATCAGTGAAGCGCTCGGCCTGCTCGGCCAGGAAATCGTTGAACGGGGAGCCGACCACGCTGGCCACGATCGAGAACGTCATCGCCGCGAGGATGAAGATCCCGATCTTCGCCGCGAGCAGGATGAGCCATGCGCCGAAGCCCTCGAGGTTGAACCCCCAGCCCACCATCTGCGCGGTGAGCGCGGCTTCCGCAGTCTGCTGGAGGTTCCTGATCAGGAAGAAGTACAGCAGCAGCGTCAGGGACACCGGAAGCAGACTGAGTGCGAGAAGCCTTTTCTGGGAGAGGATGAGCCGCGCCGATCGGGCGGGGAGAGTCACTCCGTACGCGAACGATCGGGTGCGCGAGAACAGGTCGAGGGCCATGGCTCAGAGTCTACTGGAGTTGGGCTCCGAACTCGATAGGCACGACCACTCCGAAGGTGCCGAGCCTGGCGAGCTTCGAGTCGGGCTTCGGAAACGGCCCGGCAGCGCGCGCGGCGGAGGTGGCCAGGAGGTCGAGCTGCGCGAAGCCGCTGCTCTGGACGATTTCCGTTCGCTCGGCGGCGCCATGCTCGTTCAGCACCAGCTTGAGGATCACGCGGCCCGAAAGCCCGTTCCTGCGGGCCTCGTCGGCGTTCCAGGACTCGCGAAGCGCGGACAGGACGCGCGCGCGGACGCCCAGGATGTAGTCGTTCGGGTTGCCAGTACCTGACGCCACGGGCGCGGCGACTGATCCGACGGGGGCGCTTTCCGAGGGGGCCTGGGCCCGCGCCGAGGCGATCGGACGCCGGGGAGCGGCTTTCGCCCGGGGGGAAGAGGCCTTGCCGGCGGAAGAAACGGAGGTCTCCATCACGACGGGAGCGATCCGGGTTCCCCCCGCCTGACCCGCGGCGTTCCGGCGCACGGGTTCGAGCCCCGCCCAAAGGGACGCGGCGAGCACGCTATGAAGGAGGAGTGAGAAAGCGAAAAAGCGAGGCATAGAGCGGGCGAAAACCCTTCAGATATCTACAACGCGGTGCATAGTAAGTCAATGAAACTGCAATGAAATCGATTTACGGCAGAGAAGCGAGCTCTTCCACGCTCCTGCATCGGAACGGGGGGCTCTGCAGAAGTTCGGTGCCGATCGTGCTCGCGCATTCGGGCTGATAGTGATGCCCGGGCAGGATGATCGTTTCGGGAGCGAGCTTCTTGATCCTCTGGATCGAGGCGAACATCTGAGCGTCGCTTCCGGTATCCAGGTCCGTCCGCCCGCAGTCGCGGATGAAGACGGTGTCCCCGGTCAGGAGGAAGGGCGGGCGGGCTCGCACGAGGTAGGAGCACTCGCCGATGCTGTGCCCGGGAGTGTGCAGCACCTCGACCTCGAGCGCGCCGACCTTGAGGATCATCCCGTCGGCCACGGCGGCCACGCGCGCGCGGAGCTCGTCGGCGAGCCTCGGGGCGTCGCCCGGATGAACATGGATCGGGATTCCCTTGTAGCGGTGAGCGAACTCCGGAACTCCGGCGATGTGGTCGAAGTGCGTGTG